>JAIMJY010000068.1 GCA_020692945.1 Caldisericum sp.
GCTTTAATTAAGTAAAAAGTACTGCAATTACTTTTGTGTATTGACATTATTTATTTTTTAATTAAAATATATAATAACAAAAGGGTTTTGAAAGAAATTTCGGAAATCTTTTATAAAAATAAAGAGGAGGCAAGTATGAGTAAACAACTAAAAGTATTAACAGTAGCGCTTTTAGTGTTATTTAGTGCATCTGTTTTTGCAGGTTGTGCTCCCAAACAAACAACACAGCCAGAGGAGAAGATTAAGGTTGCCTTTGTTTATGTCGGACCACGTAGCGACGGAGGCTGGACACAAGCACATGATGACGGGAGGCTCTACCTTGAACAGCAGCTTCCTTATGTTCAAACAGCTTATTCTGAGAGCATACCCGAGGGTTCTGAATGCGAAAAGGTTCTTAGAGACTATGCAAACCAGGGCTACAAAGTGATCTTCACAACAAGTTTTGGTTTCATGGATCCAACATTGAATGTTGCTAAAGACTACCCAGATGTTATTTTCGAGCACTGCTCTGGATATAAAACTAATCCAAACATGGGAAACTACTTTGGCAGGATGGAACAGCCAGACTATCTATCTGGTCTTATTGCAGGAATGATGACTAAATCAAATTACATTGGTTTTGTAGCACCGTTCTCGATCCCAGAGGTAATAAGAGAAATTGATTCATTTACTATTGGTGTGCGAGAAGTTAACCCTAAAGCCGAAGTCCATGTCGTTTATACCAATTCCTGGTTCGATCCCGTAAAAGAAGCACAAGCTGCCGATGCTTTTTTAGCTAGTGGAGCTGATATAATTGCAAGCGGCGTTGATGATCCCGCACCTCTCGTAGAGGCAGAAAAGGCAGGAAAATATGCAATTGGTTATGATAATGATATGGCAGGTGCAGCTCCAAAGGCAGTGCTGACCTCTCGTATCTGGCACTGGGGTATTTATTACAAACAAGTGCTTGAAAAAGTACATGACGGAACATGGAAACCAGACCAGTACTGGGGCGGCATGTCTGATGGAATAGTTGATCTTGCTCCAATGGCTTCATTTGTTCCTCAGAATGTTCAAGACTATGTAAATAAGAGAAAACAAGATATCTTAGATGGTAAATATGATCCATTTGATGGGCCAATTTATGATCAAAGCGGAAAACTGATGGTAAAGGCTGGAGAACGACTTTCTGATGCCGACCAACTTAGTTTACAGTGGTTTGTGAACGGTGTTGTCGGAACAATTCCTAAGAGTGGCTCTTAATTATTGATTATTATGTGCCCCGTTTTTATGCCCTAACGGGGCATTTCTTTTTTAGAAAATCAAAATGAGGATGGAAAAATGGAAAATATTGTTCTTGAAGCAAGGAATATTACAAAGTATTTCCCAGGAATTCTTGCGAATGACCATATAAATTTTGACCTATACAGTAAAGAAGTTCATACTCTACTTGGTGAAAACGGCGCTGGCAAAACGACGCTTGTGAATATTTTTGATGGCCTTTATTATCCGAATGAAGGCGAAGTTTATGTCAACGGCAAAATTGCAAATATTAATTCTCCGCTTGATGCTATGAAGTTTGGTATTGGAATGATTCACCAGCATTTTATGTTAGTTGACACGCTTACAGTTGTAGAAAATGTTGTTCTAGGTTTTCAGAAGCAGGGCTTTAGACTAGATAACAACAGTATAGTAAAAAAGATTCAAGAAATTTCAGAACAATATAACCTTAAGGTAAATCCATATGCAAAAATTTGGCAATTGTCAGTCGGAGAGCAGCAAAGAGTTGAGATAATTAAAATGCTATATAGAGGTGCAAATATTTTAATATTAGATGAGCCTACTGCAGTACTAACTCCTCAAGAAATTGATTCTCTTTTTCTTATCATTAATAAAATTAAATCAGATGGTAAGTCGGTTATTTTTATAAGCCATAAACTTGAAGAAGTACTTAAAGTTTCTGATAGAATTACGGTCCTTAAAAAGGGAAAGGTTGTAGGGACAGTTAATAAAGAGCATGCAACAGAAAAAGAGCTTGCTTTAATGATGGTAGGAAGAGAAGTCCTTTTTAGGTTTGATAGAAAACCTACAGCCGATGGAAAAGACATTTTAAAAATTGAAAACCTTGAAGGGTACAACGATAGAGGAGTAAAAAGACTAAAAGGTGTTAATTTAACCGTTAAAAGTGGAGAAATTTTTGGCATAGCAGGAGTTGCAGGAAATGGGCAAGAAGAACTTGCAGAAAGTATTACTGGGTTAAGAAAATCATCAAAAGGAAAGATTTTTATCGGTTCCTGTGAATCGACAAACCTTTTACCAAGCAGAATACTAAAAAAAGGAGTTAATTATATTCCTGCTGACAGGATAAGAACAGGTCTTATCCCAAATCTATCTTCAGTAGATAACGCAATATTAAGATGCTATATGAGAAAGCCTATTTCAAACACTTTTACGGTAAATTTTACAAAAGCAAAAGATTACGCAAATAAAATAATAACAGAATTCAATATTATGGTTCCAAGGTTAGATGCTCCGGTTAAACTTCTTTCTGGAGGAAATATGCAAAAATTGTTGCTTGCCAGAGAGATCTTGGAAGAGCCGATTTTACTGATAGCGGTTCATCCTACAAGAGGATTGGATATCGGGGCAACAGAGTTAGTGAGAAAGAAGTTAATAGAAGCTAGAGATAAAGGTGCTGCGGTGCTTTTGATTTCCGAAGACCTTGATGAGATAATTATGCTTTCTGACAGAATCGGTGTTATATATGACGGAAAAATAGTTGGACTTGTTGATTCTAAAAATGCTCAAATAAACAATATTGGCCTAATGATGGGTGGATCCAAGAATTTGAACGTCCAGAAAGGTTAAAGAAATGCTGAGATTTGAAAAAAGAGAAAATGTTTCTACTAAACTTAAAATGTTCATTCCATTACTATCAATAATGATAGGTTTATTAATTGGGGCGATTGCCATTTTATTTGCCAAAATCAACCCTTTAATGGCTTACAAAGCAATTCTGGTAGGAGCCTTTGGCAGTAAGTATACTTTTACAGAGACGCTTGTTTTTGCTACGCCTCTCATTTTAATCTCTGTTGGCTTAATTCTTGTATTTAAAATGAACTTCTGGAATATTGGTGCCTACGGCCAATATATTCTGGGCGCAATTTTAAGCTCTTATTTTGCACTTTTCCTGCCCACTAATATACCAAAACTATTATTGTTAACTATTATGACTCTTGCTGGACTCTTAGGTGGAGCATTGTGGGCTCTCATCCCTGCAGTTCTGAAGGCTTATTGGGATGTCAACGAGGTAATATCTACCCTTCTTTTAAATTACGTAGCTTTGTATATACTTCAATATTTCATGTATGGACCATGGAGAGATCCTCGAAGCCATGGTTTTCCTCTCTCAAAAATGTTTGCTGATAATGCCCAGCTCCCAAAAATTATAGCTAACTCAAGAGTTCATTTAGGTCTTATTTTTGGCATAGTTGCGGCCTTTATTGTTTGGTTCCTAATTAAAAAGACAAAGCTTGGCTATGAGACGCGTATAATTGGTGGCAGCAAAGAAGCTGCTCACTATGCTGGAATAAACGTACCCAAGGATATTATCATAGCAATGATGATTAGTGGAGCGCTCGCTGGACTTGCAGGAATGGCGCAAATTTCAGGAGTTATTCATTTGCTCCAAATCCAAATAAACCCTGACTATGGCTACACTGCAATCATTGCTGCATGGCTTTCTTACCTTGAGCCTTTTACTGCAATTATTGTCTCAATACTTTTAGGTGCCCTTGCCGCTGGAGGATATCAAATTCAGATTACTATGCAAGTTCCATTCGGAATTATTTCAGTTATTGAAAGCGTAATTTTGTTTACTCTAATTGGCAGCGAGATACTTTTGCGTTATACTATCCATCTTGAAAAGAGGAGGAAAACGTAATGTTAGGACCAACATTGCAAACAATTTTAATTAATTTACTGTACACTGCAGTAAGATCTGGAACAATTATTTTATTTCCAACAATCGGTGAAATATTTGCAGAACGCTCCGGAGTAATGAATCTTGGTATTGAAGGGATGATGATTATTGGCGCTTTTTTTGGATTCGTTGTTACTTACACAACTAAGAACCCCTACTTAGGCTTCGTCGCCGGCATGCTTGCCGGAGGTGTTGCTTCTCTAATTCATGCCTTTATTGTTATAACCTTACAGGGTAGACAGGTTGTTAGTGGCCTAGCTCTAACGATTTTTGGCCTTGGTATTACAAATTTTTATGGACAGCGTTTTATAAACGCACAATTAAACGTTAGTTTGTCAAGGTTTGCAATCCCTCTATTATCTAAAATTCCAATAATAGGGATTATATTCTTTAAGCAGGACATATTTGTTTATTTTTCATATATCGTTGCCATTTTTATGTGGTATGTTCTTTATAAAACAAAGGTTGGTATCCAGCTTCGTGCGACTGGAGAAAATGCAGCTGCAGCTGATGCAATGGGTGTAAATGTTTATGCTACAAGGTATTTTTGGACATTTTTTGGCGGACTTTTAGCAGGAGCAGGAGGAGCGTATCTAACAATTGTTTATGCTCCTTTTTGGCTTGATGGGATAACCGCAGGAAGAGGTTGGATAGCAGTTGCCTTAGTAATTTTTGCTATGTGGGATCCTATTAATGCAATTTTTGGCGCTTATCTTTTTGGTAGCATCGATGCTTTGCAATTTCTTTTACAAGCAAGGGGAACCACAATTCCTTCATCTCTTTTAAGTATGCAGCCATATCTTTTAACATTTATAGTTATTGTAATAGCATCACTTATTGTAAGATTAAAACATATCGGCGTGCCAAGGGAACTTGGCTTGCCTTTTTCAAGAGAGGAAAAATAATGAGTTATATTTCAAGTTTACGCTGTTTGCTTTGCGGAAGAGAGTATAAACCAACCGAGGTAATTTATACTTGTCCGAGATGCGGACACAACGGAATTTTGGAAGTTAATTACAATTACGAAGTGATTAAAAAAGTTTTTACAAAGGAAAGTTTAGAAAATAATAAAAATTTTTTCATGTGGAGGTACTTGCCTCTCCTTCCCATAGATAATCCTTCTTTGATAGGGCCTCTTAATGTAGGCTGGACTCCTTTATATGAGGCTAAAAGAATGATGGACTATCTTGGAGTAAACAATCTTTGGATTAAGGACGATGGGAGAAATCCCACTGCTTCACTTAAGGATCGTGCATCAGCAATTGCCGTCGTAAAAGCTCAAGAACTTGGCATAGCTACGCTTACTTGTGCTTCTACGGGTAATGCAGCTTCATCTCTTGCTGGTGCTTCCGCGTCATTGGGACTTAAAAATTTCATTTTTGTGCCAAGAACTGCTCCCAAAGCTAAAATTGCACAACTTTTAGTCTTTGGTGCTACAGTCTTTGCGATTAATGGAACATATGATCAGGCTTTTGACCTTTCAATTGAGGCTTCGGAAAATTTTGGGTGGTACAACAGAAATACTGCTTATAACCCGTACATGGTGGAAGGCAAGAAAACGGTTGCTCTTGAAATTGCAGAACAAATGAACTTTGATGTCCCTGATTATGTTTTTGTATCAGTTGGCGATGGCTGTATTATTTCTGGTGTCCATAAAGGTTTTTACGATTTATTCAATCTTGGATTTGTGAACAAAATTCCGAAACTCGTTGCCGTCCAGGCTGAAGGATGCAAACCGATTGTAGATGCAGTAAACGGGGATGGCGTCATAAAATACGTTGAGCCACATACGATAGCTGATAGTATTTCAGTTGGTATTCCAAGAAATGGAAAAATGGCAGTAAGAGATATCAAAGAATCAGGAGGTTTCGGTATTGCAGTCTCTGATGATGAGATTCTGAGCTCAATAAAGTTACTTGGAAGCATTCAAGGCATTTTTGCTGAACCAGCAGGAGTAACGGGTTTTGCTGGGTACATTAAAGCTATTACTAATGGCGTAATAGCAAAAAATAGCAAAGTTGTTGTTATCGTCACTGGGAACGGGTTGAAAGATGTAGATAGTGCTATGAAATCTGTGAAATCTCCATTACAAATAGAACCAAGCCTGGAAAGTGTAAAGTGCGCACTTAATAATATTTGCAGATAGATTACTCTGAAGGAGAGATGCCTGTTATAAGTTCCTTGTTCACGAGAATAAAATCTCGTTTTTCAAGAGGTGTTCCACCATCAATGAGAGTAATCTCTGCTTCAGTAACTGCTAGAAACTGGGTATCTTTTAGGAATTTG
>JAIMJY010000069.1 GCA_020692945.1 Caldisericum sp.
CTCTTACCATTTATCTAACCTCCGAGTGTTTCAATAACGGTATTTTATCATAATAACGAAAAATCGTAAAGTTATTAAATTGGGAGTTTCTTTTAATTGCATAAGCTTACTTTTTTTTTGTTTTTTGGCCATTTTTTTGTCATTGAGAGCTACCATTTTTCTTTGTCATTCTGCACTCCTTTTCTTGCCAAAGGCAAGTCGAAGCGAAGAATCTCGTCTTTAACACTTTTTTCTTTTCAAAGCACGAACTACGAGACTGCCACGTCACTTCACTTCGTTTCGTTCCTCGCAGTGACAGGGAGAGGGGTGGAGTTTGAGGAGGGTTAAGACAAAGGCGAGACCCACTCGACTTCGTCGAGAAAGGATTGCACAAAAAGCGCTCAGGGTGACAGGATGGAGGCGAGACTGCTTCGCAAAAGAGGCTCGCAGTGACAAAGAGAGATCGCCACGGCCTCACAAAGGCTATTCGGCCTCGCGATGACAGGTGGGAATAGAGACCGTCCCACGTCGCCTTTAGCTACTCGTGGTGATAAGGTGGCGTAATTTCTTCACTTTACTTTGAAATATAGCTGTGTGTGGTAAAATAAAGGCAATGAAGAAAAAGTATAATTTGGATGATGCGATTAGATTAATTTTTATTGCATCCGTCGTTGTGTTTTTAGTTTCTGCTGCGTTTGATATTTACAAAGGAAGTAATGAGCATGGCAGCCTTCCTATTTTACCACTCGTTGCTTCGTGCATTGCTTTTGTTGCTTTTCTGATACTGCTTGTGAACAGAAAACAATCAAGAGCGCATTTTTTAAATACGTCCAGTCCTCATTTAGGAGGGGGTTTTGTTTTTCTATTTTCCACAGAAGATGCAATGGAAGCGGAGATTATCAAGCAATTGCTTAAAACAAACGGCATCACCGCGATTTTAAGGCGTGAAGTTGCCGGGTCTTTCGGCAGCGGGCTTTCTGCATATGCCAATGCTTACTTAGGGCAGTCATCTCTTCCGTTTGGTGTCGTGAATGTATATGTTGGAGCAAAATATTTCGATAAAGCAAAAAAGATAATTCAACCAAGTTTGATAAAAGATATGGGAGGCAAGAAATGAAAATATGTCAGCGTTGTGGTTGCGAAAACGATGATGATGCAGTTGTTTGCAAAAAATGTGGTTTTGAGTTCGCAGATATTTCAGAAGATACCTTCAAATGGATCTTACTAAAAACTGCTTCGAATGAATTTGAGGGTGATATCATAAAGAATCTTCTCGAGGAGAATGGCGTTGTCGTAATGATGAAACGCCCTGGGCCTGGTTATTCCCTTTCTTCGCCTTTTGCAAACCCACTTCTCGGAAGCGCCGGCCAGTGGAATATTTTTGTTGCAAATGACGACCTTGAAAGAGCATCTGAAATCTTAGAAGCACAATTATCTGAGGAGGAAGAAGATGGAACTAACGAAGATGACGATGAAGGAGATAAGTAATTATCTTGAAAATTATAAGACCGTTATAATTCCTGTAGGCGCAACCGAGGAACACTCTAATGCGCTTCCTCTTGGTACGGATTCTTTTACTGCGGAGGCTCTGGCCATTGAGGTTGGCAGGATTTCAAGTAGAGTAGTTGGCCCTACGATTAGCGTTGGGAATTGCTATTCCATCACCTATGAATTTAAAGGGACGATTTCCTTTTCTCCTAAAACGCTTATTCTTGTCGTTTTCGACTACCTTCAATCTCTTTATAAGCATGGCGCAAGAAGGTTTCTTTTTGTGAATGGACATGGCGGGAATGTTGCCCCTATAAGATGTGCAATAGATACTGTTGCAGCCGAATTCAAGGACTCGCGCTTTGCTGTTGGTTCCTGGTGGCTTTTTAAAGAACTTGCAGACCTTTACGATAATGCTGGGCACGCTGGGAGAGGCGAGGTTTCAATGATGCTCTACCTGCAGCCTTCATTTGTGCATAAAGAATTCTTCACGGAAGAGAAAAAGACTCTTCCACAATACTTTGTTTCGAACGATAAAGCATTTGGAGAGATAACAACAACCGGAATAATAAACGATAGTCAAGAAGGAAGTGCAGAATTAGGCGAAAAATTATTTAAGAAATCTGTTGAAGTTTATTTGAATATGTTAAAAGCGCTCGAAAGTTAGATTATTTTGGAACAACTTCCATGTATACTTCTCTTTTTCTCGGACCGTCGAACTCAATAAAGAATATCCCCTGCCATGTTCCAAGCATGAGGTGGCCGTCTTTAACTATTATTGTCCTGCTTGAGCCAATCATCGCCGATTTAATGTGTGCAGCAGAGTTTCCTTCTATATGCGCATAATCATTAGTCCATGGAATGAGAGTCTCGAGCGAATTTATCATGTCCTTTTTAACGCTCGGGTCAGCATTTTCATTTATTGTAATGGCTGCGGTCGTATGAGGGCAAAAAACTATGCATATGCCTTCCTTGATTCCGCTTTTTTGAACGATTGAATCAACCCTTTCCGTTATATCAAGTATTTCCGAATGCTTAGATGTCTCAAGTTCTATTATTTGCATCGCTTTCTCCGAAAATCGCTATCATATTTCTTCCTGAAGCTTTTGCCTCATAGCAAGCCGCATCAACAGCTTTGATAATCTTTGCAGCCGTGTCACTATCAATTGGAAACTCTGCAACCCCACCTGATATCGTGAGTTTTCCATTTGGCTGATGCCTTTCTCCCTTGAATTTAGTCTTTTCTATTGCCTTTCTAATTCTTTCTGCGTATTGCAAAGCTCCGTTAACACTTGTTTCAGGGAGTATGACGATGAACTCTTCGCCTCCAAACCTTGCAGGAAAGTCTGAATTTCTATTTTCTCTAATTAATATCTCGCCAATCTTCTTGAGAGCAGAGTTGCCTTGGTCGTGCCCATTTTTATCATTGTAATGCTTAAAATAATCAATATCAAACATCACAAGAGAGAAGTTTTTATTGTAACGTTTTGCACGTTTTACCTCCAGGTCGAGGAAGCGTCTAAATGCTCTGTAATTTGAGAGCCCAGTTAACTCATCTGTTGTTGCAAGCTCTTGAACTTTTTCGTATAGTTGTGCGTTCTGAATCGCAACTCCTATCTCTGATGATAGCGCAGAAAGAATTTGAATATCGTCTTTTTGAAACCTATTTGATTCGGTATCTTCTATATCAAGGACGCCAATCAACTCTCCCCCAACTTTTATTGGAAAAACGGCTTCTGAATTTATTCCTTTAATAGCAGGGATGTATCTCTTATCTTTTGTTACATCATTAACACAGATGATTTTCCCAAGCTTTGCAGCAGTTCCAGTGAGCCCTTCCCCGCTGTTTATTTCAGCCTTGAAGCCTTTTATCACGGAAATAGGGAAGTCTTTTGATGTTTTGGTTGGGACGAGCTCACCATTCTGGTTCTTAAGTAAAATGTCGAAATACTTGTAATCAAAGTAATCTTTTACGGTTTTGATTATTGCTGAAAGGGTTTGAGAAAGCTTAACAGCGTTATTGAGCTTGTTGAGTGACTTTGCAAGAGCCTTGAGCATTTTGATTACCTTTTCAAGTTTTTTCTGACTTTCAAAACTTAGAATCATGAATCCGATAATAGTTGCAAGTGCTTGTGCGCTGCTTATGCAAGTTTTACTAAAAGCATTTTTCTCCACGCTTTCAAGATTTAGAACGCCTAATACTTGGTTGTTTACAATTAGGGGGACTGCCAATTCTGATTTGGCTCCCGGTACTCCAACTATATATCGTCTGCTTTTTGTGATGTCGTTCACTACAATTGTCTTTCTCCTTTTAGCTGAGAATCCTGTTATACCTTCACCTTTTTTGATATCAAGAGAAAGTTTAAGTACGTCTTCGGGAAATCCTGCAATTGCAATTACTTTCAGTTTACCATTTTCATTTAGAAGAACGACACTATTTGCGAGATTGCAGGCATCTTTTGCAATAAGCATGATTTTATTGAGAGCATCTCCTAAATCCTTTTCCTTTTGGATGCTTTTCGTAACTCTAGTTATTAACTCGAGTTTGTCAGTGAATAAGTTGCTTATTTTTTCCTCCTTTTATCAACGAAATCTACGGTATAGGTATAAGGTCAAAGCTTCTCAATCCCAGCTCGTATTTTGATGCACCCGTAGGTTTCAAGTTGCAAATCGTCTGGATTAATGATGAACACTCGAGTAAATCCTCTTCATGTCCTTTTTTAAGCTCGAGCTCAATCTCATTGTACTCTATTCTTCTTTTGCCTCTTACAAAATAGAGATAGTCAAGCGAAAGTTCAATCATCGAACGCTTCTTTTTTAAGAGAAGGATATGCCTATCGTTGTCTATCGTCAGTACTTCCCAAAGACTTGAGCTTTTTGTTGCGTGCAATACTCTTGGAAAATAATTTTTGAGGAAGCCTTCAGATGTTATATCTTCGCCGTCTTCTATCATCTTTTTAGTCTCTTCTCTAATATAAATGCCATTTTTTAGGGTACCGTTTGCCTTAAGGTAAACTAACCGTTTGCCATCTTCTTCTCTCATTCTATAGGCTAAATTGTTGTAAAGAAGGGAAAAACTTTCGGTATCGTAATAGCGACTTACGAGATGGTTAGTGCCACTACTTTCAACATTCCAATCAAGAAAACGAATAAAGGTTTCAATCCTTTCCATCGTCTTTCTTGTTGCAGATAATTTGATTTCGTACTCAGTCACACTTTACACCCCTTTCTTTCTGTTAATTTCTTTTAAATAGATCGTCCTTTTAAACGCAGAATAAACAGCTTTCTCAAGAACTGTCCTTAAACCCCCTTTCTCGAGTTCGTAAAGGGCATCTGCAGCAGTGCCTCCGGGAGAGGTAACCATATCTTTCAATTCTGCGGTATGCTTGCTTGAATTCATAGCAAAAAGGACCGAACCAAGAGTTGTTTGATAAACAAGATTTATTGCATCTCGTCGTGAAAATCCAAGATGGACTCCTGCAGCAATTAGGGATTCGAGGAAAAGAAATACATAAGCAGGCCCTGTGCCGCTTAGAGCCGTTGCCATTTCAACATAATCCTCGCTCTCTGCGTAAAACTCTTTTCCCATTGAGGAAAGGATGCGCTTAATCTCATCTTTTTCATTATCTTGTACTTCTTTTGTAGCAGTCCAGACAGTCATCCCCTGCCCAATTTGTGCCGGAGTATTAGGCATTGCGCGAATAACTTTCATATGCGAAAGCCCTTTTTGAATAGTTTCTATGTCAATTCCTGCCATAATAGAAAGAATTACCTGTGAATTATTTAGGTAATCTTTTATTTCTTCGGCTACTTCATGAAATTTCTGTGGCTTCACTGAAAGTACGATTAAATCTCCAGACTTCACTGCTTCTATGTTGCTCTGAGTCAATCTAATTGAAAACTTGCTTTTTGCTTCTTCCAATGTCTTTAAATGGGGAGCGCTTCCAGTGATTTCGTGAGCTTCATATAAATTCTTTTCGAGGATACATTTGATCATAGAAGATGCCATTGTCCCTGTACCAATAAATGATATTTTCATGGCTATCTCTCCAGGCTAAATCCCTCAAAGAATTTGTCCAGCGTAAATTTAATAAGTTTTAATTCCATAGCTCTAAAAAGTGCAGCAAAATCAATAAGGTAAAATTCATCATAATTAGGTTGCTCGCTCTGATGCGAAGATTCGTAAATGTGTGCAAACTCTATTTTTAAACGATTAAGTTTTGAAATGATGCCTCTAAGGGTTTTAGTGCCTCTGAAATAAGTTTCTTTTACCTCAAGGACGTGTTCAAAGAATTGTGCTTGCTCCTCGGGAGGAATTGATTTCCATTCATTATACTGTTTTAGAAAAAATCCCTCAGGATCGTCTTTGACAATTCCCAGTAAAAAAGGTGAAACTTCCCGTTGGAAAGAATCACATAATAATTTGAATAAGTCTATGAAAATTCCCATTTTAAAAGGGTAAAGCGTGATTTCGAATAGCTTAGAGTTTTCAACGTTTTTACTAATGTAGTTTAGTCCTTTGTATATCCACTTGAATTTGTAAAGGATGTTTTTCATCTCTTTGGTTTCGTTTGGGAGGCGAAGCGTTACAAAAATAGAAATGAAATCAGTGAAAACTTTAATTGAACAATCTTCTCCAACTTGTATTTTCTCAAAAAACACAAAATCCTTGCTCTTGCTTCTTTTAAAGCTTAGCTTCTCGCTATTAAGTAAGTTTTCAACTGTGCTTAGGATAGAGCGGTTGTCCAAGAAATCCTCCTTGCACAGTATAGCAAAAATGTTGATTTTTTACAAG
>JAIMJY010000170.1 GCA_020692945.1 Caldisericum sp.
CATCTGTATTCGCGCAGGGGACTCCCGTTAAAGAACGAGAGCGATTTAAAACAGCTTCGCTGTTGCGCTCAATGTTCTTAACGGGAGAGGAATGCGCGCCTCTAATTATGTTTACAAAATAGTTAAATCCGCTATAATAATGTTTATCTAGCGGATTAAGTTTATGTTGTTGACTCAAACAGTTCGATTGAAACTGAATAATTCTGAAAAAGATGTTTTGACCAACCTGTGTCATCTGTCCAAAAATTTGTTCAACGTTGGACTTTACACCGTGCGCCAATATTTCTTCCAACAACAGAAGTATCTCAGTTACGAGTCGAACTATCATCTGTGCCAAGAGAATGAAAACTATCAAATCTTGGCTACAGATTGCGGACAACAAACTTTGAAATATGTAGATAGGTGTTTTAAAGTATTTTTCAAACTGCTTTCGATGAGGAAACAAGGAACATACCAAGAGAAGATTAATCTTCCTCGGTACTTGCCCAAAGATGGGTATTTCCCTTTGATTATTCCAATTAGAGCTAGACATGATTTTGCCAAGGATGATTGGAGGTTTAAAATCCCCACATCCCGTCAGTACACTAGAGAACACGGTTCTGTCTACATAACAATACCCCCTAATTTGAGAGGATATCGAATTAAGGAAATCCGAATACTGCCCAAACAAAAAGGTAGATTTTTGGATGCTGCATTTGTTTATGAATCTAGTAATGAGCAAATAAGTATTGAAAGCAGTGAGGCTATCTCGATTGACTTGGGACTTAATAACCTTGCCACGGTAGTTAGCACTACTGATGAGTCTTTTATGATCGATGGACGCTGGCTTAAATCTAAAAACCAGTGGTTTAACAAACGACGTGCCAAGCTCGTTCATCATAAAGACAAACAAAGTATTAAACATTTGACCAAGCAAGAAGCATGGCTTGCTTACCGTCGTAAAAATCAAGTTAATGATTATTTGAATCAAGCTGCTAGGTATATAATTGACTTCTGCATCGCTAGAAAAATTGGAACGATTGTTGTGGGCTACAACCCTACTCTTAAGCAGAGTACAAACATGGGCAAACGCAATAATCAGAACTTCGTTCAAATTCCAATTTTTACCCTTCGCGCCAAGCTGGAAAGCCTCTCGTCGCGATACGGGTTGAACTATGTTGAGCAAGAAGAGTCTTACACTTCTAAAGCATCGAGTCTTGATCAAGATGACATTCCAATTTACAACGCCGACAATCCCAGTCAGAAAAAATTCTCTGGTAAAAGGATCAAACGGGGATTGTATAAAACTAAAGCTGGTCATCTAATTAATGCTGATTGTAATGGGAGTCTAAACATAGGGTTCAAAAGTAAGCACGAAGGCTTCGGTCGAGTGTCTAGGGTCTGCTTGACGCAGCCAGTAAGGGTTAATGTCCTTCAAGAATCCCCCGTTATAGCGCGTAGCGTTTAACGGTGGGAG
>JAIMJY010000171.1 GCA_020692945.1 Caldisericum sp.
CAGCAGGTTCCAAAGGAGTAGGTCAGGTGAGAAAGGTCTCTGACAATACTTTCCCCCTGTCCTTGCGAGAAGCCGCAGGCGACGAAGCAATCTCGTCTTTGCATTTCCCCCAGTCATTGCGAAATTCTTCCATTGGTCATTGCGAGCAAAGCGAAGCAATCTCGCCTTTAAAATACGAGACCGCCACGTCACTTCACTTCGTTCCGTTCCTCGCGGTGACAGGAAGTGTGGGTCATTGCAAAGGCACACTCTTTTTGTGCCCGTGGCAATCTCGCCTTTTATACTCCAGAGGAATAAATGACTACGCTTAAAATTGCGGCAATCATCATTACCTTCAACCGAAGGGACGAACTTTCAAAATGCATCCAGTCAGTGCTTGCAGGAAGTATCACGCCTTCCCAAATTATTATTGTCGATAATGGCTCAACCGATGGAAGCGAAGAGTTCATTAAAAGCAAATTTAAAATAGTAAATCTGCCGAGAAAGAGTGCAGATTTACTATTTTCTAATCCCCGATCTTTATCAGGGGATTACAGAGGAGTAAACTACATCAAGCTCGATAAAAATTTAGGCCCCGCAGGCGGCACAGAAAAAGGGCAGAGATATGCTTTTGACATGGGTTTCGACGCCGTGTGGATGCTTGATGACGATGCAGAAGTGCACTCCGCTGCCCTTGAGAACCTGCTTGACGTATTTTCAGGCACCAGGGTAACTTATGGCAATAGCATATTTCTGACTTCAGTTACCTACGGAGATAAGGATTTTTCGAAGCCGATCTTTAACATTTTGCTCTACAATCCACAAACGGGACTCACGCACAGGATGCCAGAAGAAAACTACAAAAAAGACTATTTTGCATACAACATCAGCCCGATGCTTGGACTATTTATTCCAAGAGCAGTTTTTGAGAGCGTTGGATTCTTCAAAGGAGAATACTTCGGCTGGTACGATGACACAGAGTTTGTCTTGCGTGCTCAAAAAAGCGGATTCAAAGCGTTTGCAGTGCCTCAAAGTAAAATTTATCACTCCGTTGCATACAGAAAAAGGGTCAAGATACTCGGTAAGAATTTTACTTTTCTCTCCGGACGCCCGGAAAGGATGTACTACGGCACCCGGAACAACATCATTGCCCAAAGAGAGTTTTTAAAGCCTTTTAACTTCTACTTCATATTTCTTCCGATATTTATTAAAAAGCGATTTGCATCAATTGTATTTTTTTACGAAAACAAAGGCGTCTTCCTCAAGCAGTTTATAAAAGGCATAAGAGACGGGTTAAGGGCACACGACAATAAAAGCTCATAGGGGAAATTTTCTTAATCCTTTGGAATCTGCGTTCTTTATCAGCGGATTCTATGTATGAGGAAATGATTTTATGAAAAAATTGCAAAAATTCTTTGAAAAAAGTAGAACTTTTTTGAGAGTTTTGAAGTCTTA
>JAIMJY010000172.1 GCA_020692945.1 Caldisericum sp.
CAGTTTTAATTATTATTGCTTTAATTATTTTTCTCTCAAGACTCTCAAGAATGCAGGACTCTATCAATTCTTCTATTTCTCAATCAATTGCTGTTTACATAGACAAAATTATTTCTTCTATGGGAAGCCTTAAAGAAGATTATGGACAGATCTCTAACAAGCTTTTAACGCTTAATGAAATAAACAATGATACAAAGACCTTGAAGTCGTATCTCACGAATCCAAAAGTGCGTGGTATATGGGGAGAAAGATTAGTAGAAGACATTATTAATCTTGTAGGATTACAGGAGAATATTAACTATGTTCGGCAAGAAACTACTGAAATGGGAAGACCTGACTTCACTTTTTTCTTGCCAAATGGAAAGAAGATCAATCTCGATGCGAAATTCTCTCTTGATAATTATATGAAGTATGTTGAAGCTCAAAAGGAGAGTGAGAAAGACCTATTTAAGAACGACTTTTTAAAAGATGTCAAGAAGACGATTAAAGATGTTGCAGGAAGGGATTATGTTAATGAGAGCACAGTTGATTTTGCTATTGTTTTTATCGCAAGTGAAGCAGTGTACTCTTTCCTTCTTGCCGAGGAACCAAATATAATAGACGATGCTTTAAGTAATAAAATCGTGCTCTGTTCTCCAAATAATCTTTATGCAATGCTTTCTGTTGTAAGGCAAGCCTCAGAATACTTTGCTCTTGAAAAAACTTCAAAAGAAGTATTGGAGTTGATGCGTAAATTTAATAAGGAATGGGGAAATTTCACTGCAAAGTTTGATAAAGTAGATGAAGCGATTGATAACCTTAGGAAAGTATTTAACGAAGTTTCTACCACAAGAAAAGATAAGTTGGATTCTGTTTTAGATGATATAGAGTCAAAAAGTAAAAGCGTGTTGCCAGAATTCACCGAAGAAGAAGGAAGCGAAGATAATAAACAATAGTATAAAACAGTTGACTTTGGGTAAAATAGAAATATGAAAATTCTAAGATAAGAGGAGGCAATATGTTTAGACGAAAAAAGAAACAAGAATTAATCGAGAAAAACAGCAGCATCAAAAAGACAATGCTGGACGAAAAGATTAGAGAGCTTTATTTTGACTTAATTGACTTGGGTAGTATAAAAGATTTTTTCGTCGCTTCTTTCACGGCTTCTTTAGCCCTTTTTCTTCTAATAATCTATTCTTTTTTAAATAAAAGAGGCTTTTTGTTTTGGTTTTATGTCATTATCACTCCACTCTACACCATTGCAAGCGTTGTCTGCTTGAAAGCCTTAATAAGGTTTATCAAGAAGACTAAAACTGAACATAACATTGCTGTCAAAGAGCGTGAAGCCGAA
>JAIMJY010000004.1 GCA_020692945.1 Caldisericum sp.
ATGAAGCTCATAATAGGTCAAAACAGATATTATAACTTTTAGATAAGGTAAAGCAAAAAACATTAAAGAGAACATTAATATTTTTTGTATTTGCAAAAAACATTTAAACGTATTAAAATGTGTGCTTTAAAGTTTTTGCTAAAGGAGATTTGCATGAGAATAGGCTTTTTTGGTGGAGTAAGAGAAATTGGTGGCAACATTATTTTGATTGAAGATAAAGGTTCTGGCATTGTCTTTGATTTTGGTAGGAGATTTGCATCCAGTTTTACGTTTTTTAACAATACTATTGTAGGCAGGCCACAAAAAGGATTTTCAGACTACACAGAATTGGGTGAGCTTCCACCTTTTAACAGTTTTTACAATACCCCGAAAGAAGTAAATAATCCATTGGACATAAAAATCGGTGGTGTTTTCTTTTCTCATGCGCATCTTGACCATATTGGCAATATAAACTTAATAAAGGAAATAATGCCTAAATACATGAGTAAGTATTCTATGAGTATCCTAAAATATTTTGTGCAGTTTGGAATCATAAAAAATATGCCTCAAAATACAAACATCATTGAAGATGAAATTACTTTGGGAAACTTTAAGGTGAAGCCGTTCTTCGTTGACCACGATGTTCCAGGGGCTGTTGCATACATAATAGAAACTCCAAAAGGAACTGTTATTTACACAGGTGACTTATATTTTCAGGGGATTGAGAAAGAAAAGACGCTTAATTTTGTAAGCTATGCAAAGAGCTTAAAGCCGTACCTTCTAATCTCTGAGGGTACTCGAATTGGCTGGGGCGGCATTACGAGCCTTACAGAAGATGAACTTCAAGAAGAGATAATAAGATGTGTAATTACGTTCAAAGGACTTGCTATAGGAAATGTTTACGAACCGCACATTTCAAGGATCCTTAGTTTTTACAAGGTTGCAAGGAATCTTGGAAGAAAACTTGTAATGACAGAAACATATGCATTTGCTCTCGTTGAGCTTGCTATTGCAAACAACGCAATTGCAAAAGAAATAATTGATTCTAAGGAGACGTTTATATACTCCTCAAAGAAATTACTTGATGATTGGGAGGCTCCTTTAAAGAATAAATTTGTTGATGCAAATTTTGTAAACACTGAACAAGAAAATATCATTTTACTCTTAAACTACACGAATATCCCTGAGTTACTCGATATAAAACCAAAGAGCGGTGCGATCTATATTCAGTCAGGAGGAGAGCCTATTGCAAATATCGACACTCACAATACAAAGATTCAGGAAAACTGGATAAACTATTTTAAAATGCCATTTTTCAGAATTCATTCCCCGGGGCATGCATCTGAAGTGGAAATATTGAATATGGTTAAAGAAATCAATCCAGAAATTTTGCTTCCAATTCACACTCAAATACCGGAGCGATTTGCAATGATTTTTGAAAGGACAAAAATTTTGGATAAAGGGAATCTCTATGAGTTTTAAGATATATGAAATAATAATCAATTTTTAATGAAGAACTTACAAGTTTTTTTTGAAATTTGTTTGCAATGAGTATAATATACAGTAAGGTAATTGTAAGAGAAAATATAGCAAAAGAAATTTAAGCTAGTAATGAAGTCAATTTAAGATTGTTCCTTGGAAATTTTTGGATAAAATTAAAAGAAGGAGGATTAGGTCTATGAAGAAGTTAATTTCAGTTCTAGTGCTCGTGGCTATGGTCGCATCAACAGTTGTGGCTATAGGGCCCGTTAAAGCACAGAACGCAACGACAACCGTCAAAATCTTCATTGGAAAGACAGATGCTTACATTAACGGTGTAAAAACGGTTCTGGATCAGCCACCTGTTATCATAAATAACAGGACAATGGTTCCGATTAGATTCATATCCGAAAATCTAAAGGCCGATGTAAAATGGGATGACAAGACCAAGCAGGCCACGGTAACTCTTCTCAGCAACACTGCAGTTCTTACTATTGACCAGTCAACTGCACAGGCAAACGGTTACACAGTTTATCTTGATGCTCCAGCTACAATTATCAAGGCAACAGGAAGGACTGTTGTACCCATTAGATTTGTAAGTGACACTATTGGTGCGGACGTTGTATGGAACGGAACAGAAAAATCCGTAACAATCACTTTCAATCCAGATTGGCTTGCAAACCCAGTTGAAGTGCCTTTCTGGCATGCAATGCAGGCTGCTCTTGGTGATGCTCTGAACGGATTAATTAAAGAGTTCAATGCAACCCATCCAAGAATCAAAATTTTGCCTACTGCAATTGCAGGCTACACTGCTCTTCAGCAAAAGACCATTGCATCAATTTCTGCAGGTAATTTTCCAGCTATCACTCAGGCTTATGAGAACTGGGTAGCTCAGTACATGCTTGGAAACTATCTCACACCTATGCAGAATTTTGTAAATGGCCCCAATGGGCTTACTAAAGCAGATATTGATGATTTCTTCCCAATCATGTGGCAAGATGGTTTTATGCCCGATGGTAAAATGTGGATGCTTCCATTCAACAAGAGCACGGAAGTAATGTATTATAACCCTGATATGCTCAAATCAATTGGGTATGACCATGCTCCAAAAACCTGGACAGAGTTTGCCGAGATGTGCAAAAAGCTAACCAAGGACGATGGCTCTCAATGGGGTGCATCAATGGGCGCAGATGTAGATCTTTGGTACGCAATGGTTAATGAATGGGGTGGTAAGGTATTTACAAGCGATAATAAGAGAGTATTATTTGATATAGATACTAAGGCAATTGAATCTGTAAAGTTCCTTAACGACCTCTATGCAAGTAAGTATATTCACTTCACTACGGGTTATAACTACCAGACAGATTTTGGCAACGTGAAGTGTTGTTTTACATTTGCAAGTATTGCAAGCTACACGTACATGGTTGCAGCAGCAGGTGGAAAATTTAAAGTTGCAGAAGCACCACTACCAGCTGGCCCTGCAGGACAGTATGGCGTAATGTACGGAACGAACATAGTAATTTTTGGACAAAAATATACGAAGGAGCAGCAAGATGCAGCATGGAGCTTTGTAAAGTGGTTTACATCTCCTCACCAAACCGCAGCCTGGTCAATTCAAACAGGATACCTTCCTGTAAGGAAATCTGCTCTAGATCTCCCTGAGATGAAAACTAAACTAGCTGAGCATCCAGAGTTGCAAGCTGGTTTTGATCAACTTCCGAACTGTCTTGTTCAGCCACCAACGAGGGAATGGAATACTGCAAGAAGAGATATTTCATCAGAGATGCAGAAGATTTTCCTTCAGAAAATTTCACCAGAAGATGGAATGAACGAACTTGGAAAGAAAGTCAGATCATATATAGGTGGCTAAGTAGAACACTACTATCGTTTGGTAAAAGAGCCCTCCTAATCGAGAGCTCTTTTTTTTATTTCAAAAACCTTGCTTTTGACAACAACATCCGTGTTGCCACATGTAAATCTACATTCTTTCTCAGTGGGTTCCAAAAGAATAAGATTTTTGATGTTTCCGATGGCGAAGACAAGCAGCTTTACCCAAAAGATGCCTCTGAAAATGCAATTCTTGTGAATGGCAACCCCTCAAAAGTTTATAGAGTTGCAAAGAAACTTGGTGTGCGATGCGTTCTTTCTTACTTCATGAGAGCATCCGATTCTTCCATTAGACGAACCCCCTGAATTTCTCCAGAATGCAGTTAATTACACTTCATTTCCTCCTGATTCAAATGGCGAAATGTTAGGTTTTGCATTAAGTTTTGAACAGTACAAAGAGTTGAAGGAACTAGTACTTACAGGACTTGAGGTTGAAGCATTTTTAAACGCTGATTTCGGTACAAATTCTCTTGAAGTTATTGAAGCCACTGTTAGTAACTCGCTCAGTAGAAAACCAATTGTTCTTACTGCGCATCTTTGCCACCCAAAACCTGGCGCAAATGATAATACAAGTGGATCTGCGCTGCTTACAGAAATTGTTAGCACTTCGAAAATTGCAAATATTGAACGTGAAGTTGTTGCCCTCTGGGTTCCAGAAATGTATGGGAGACGATAGCTTATCTAACCGATCATCGCAAAGAATTTGAACTCGGTACTAACCTCGACATGGTTGGAGAAAACCAAAGTATCACTGGCTCAACTCTTGGTATTGCAGACACCCCTTGGTCGCTTCCGTCCTTTGTTAGCGAACTTGTTGCATCAAATCTCGAAAATAGCAGTTTTAGAAAAAGCGAGAGACGATACTCGTCAGGTTCAGACCATTTTATTTTTGACGATTCTACGGTAAGGATTCCTTTTACTTCCCTAACCCAATGGCCAGATAGATTTTACCATACAAGCGAAGATACTGTAGATAAGTCAAGCATTGGTTCTTTTGAGTGGATTGGGAGCAGTGTATTAAACACAATTCTAGATTTAACATTTGGCGTTCCCGAAAGTATTGCAAAGAAAACAAAAGCACGTATTGTTTCGAAATACATTCGAAAGTCAAGTCGAAATGACTTTTCAAGAAATTGGCTTGCATATAAGACTTACAAGAGCCTTGAAGCGTTTTCAAAGTATGCTGATGTGTCAGATGAACTAAAATTCATAGAAGGGTATATTGACTTTTCAAAGATTACAGAGCCCGTGAAAGTAAAAAACTTTAGAGCCCCCTTGGGTGATAATTGGATGAACGAAGACGATAAAGAATGGGAATATATTACTAGAAAAAATCAAAGCTTTTGATAACTTTGAGTACGAACTTCTCAATTTTATGGAGAATGGTTTTTCTTTCGACAAGGCGTGTGCGCTTGCAAAAGATGAGTTTGAAATCAAGGAAGATTTGATAAACGAAGCTATATACTTCATAGAAAAATTAAAAATTTTATTTTCTTATAATTATGTACAATATTTACTTGGAAGGAGAGTAAAAAAATAAAATGAAAATAATTGTTTTAGGGGCAGGTTTAATTGGGAAAGTTGCAGCAAAATACCTTGTAGAAGACGTCAATTTTGAGGTATCAGTTGCCGATAAAAACCCTGAGCAAATTGAGCTTCTCATGAAAAATAACCGAATAAACGGAAAAGTAGTAGATTTATCAAAAAAAGGCGCAATTAAAAATTTGGTCAAAGATTACGACATGGTTTTAGGTGCAGTACCAGGGTTTTTAGGTATGCATATGATGAAAGAAGTTCTCGAAGCCGGAAAAAACATAGTAGACATCTCTTTTACTCCTGATGACTATTCTGTTTTGGATGAGCTTGCAAAGAAAAATGGAGTTACTGCAGTCGTGGATTGTGGAGTAGCTCCTGGGATGAGCAATATATTAGCTTCTCACGCGGCAAGAGAGTTAGATAAAGCAGAAAGTTTACTTATACTTGTCGGTGGACTTCCGCAGGTGAGGCAATGGCCGTATGAATATAAAATCGTTTTTTCTCCAATAGACGTCATTGAAGAATACACTAGACCTGCAAGGTTCGTAGAAAATGGAAGGGTTGTAACAAAGGAGGCACTGACTGATATAGAATTAGTTGACTTTCCACTTATAGGCACCCTTGAGGCTTTTAACACAGATGGATTAAGAACGCTAACCAAAACACTCAATATTCCAAATATGAAAGAGAAAACTTTGAGATTCCCAGGACATACTGAAAAAATGAAAATCTTAAAAGAAACTGGCTTTTTTAATAAGAAACCCATAGAGGTAAACAATCTTAAAGTACGACCGGTTGATGTCACAGCAAAGCTTTTGTTTCCAATGTGGAAACTAAAAAAGGGAGAAAAAGATTTTACTGTAATGAGAGTTGAGGTAAACGGCAAGAAGAAAGGTAGACCGACAAAAATAAAATACAGTCTTTTAGATTACTTCGATGAAAAAACTGCTACAACATCAATGGCACGAACCACTGCTTGCCCTGCTGCAATTATTGCAAAGTTAGTTGCAAAACAGCAATTTATATACAAAGGCATTTGCCCACCAGAATATATTGGGAATAAACCTGAATTGTTCAAAATCTTGCTCGAAGAACTCGAAAAAAAAGGAATTGTTTACGAGAAATTTGTCGAAGAAAGTTGAAAATAAAAAAGTTTAGGCGCAATGAAAACACATAATTTTAGAAATTAAAGGAGACAAAAAATATGCAGCTTAAGACTCTTTTTATGCCACATACTCCTGATGCAAATCTAGAAATACATTAGTGCCTTATCGAAACTTTTATGTACAAACTTTATATCAGGTTAGTCAAAGACCAAAAAACAAACAGTTGAAGTTTGTGAAAAACTCGTCGACGAAGAGGAGGTTAAACAAGTTCTAATTTGCCCAGGCTTTACTCACATTAATGTTGCAGTGCTACAACAAGCTATAGTAGGAGAAAGCGTAGCTTTTTCTGTTGCAAAAGATGATAGCCAAGCAGTGAAATTTCTATGGAGAGCATAAGGAATTCGAAGTTGGTTCTAAAGTTTCTACCACTTGTATTTTCCTCTCCACATAATGTAAATAAAAATAGGCGTCCCAATAAGGGCTGTGAGTATGCCTATCGGAACTTCTGATGCTGATATAACCCGCGATACATCATCAATGAGAAGCAAATAAAACGACCCTGCAAGAATCGTTACAGGTAGAAGCTTTCTGAAATTCGGACCTATAAGCATTCTTCCAATGTGAGGAACAACAAGACCAACCCATCCTATGACACCACTTAAAGATACACTCAATGAGGTAAGAAGTGTTGAAAGAAAAATAATAAAATATTTAAGTTTTTTAGGATTTTCGCCAAGAAGCCTTGTCTCTTCGTCTCCAAGAGAAAGGATGTTGAGCTTCCATCGCAAAAAGTAAAGCATTATTATTGCAACAATCATTATAAGCCCATTAATTAAAATATTTTTCATTGTTATATTACTCAAAGACCCCATGAGCCAGAATACAATGGAGGGAAGCTTTGTATAAGGATCTGCATAGTATTTTAAAAACGATATGAGCGAAGTAAAAAAGCTGCTAACAATGAATCCTGCAAGGACAAGTGTAACAGAATTTGATTCATTTTTTTCTCTGCCTATTACAATGCTTAAAATAACAGAAATCACCGCAAAAACAAATGCAAATAATTGTATTACAAGTTCATTTCCCCCGATAAGAATTGCAAGTCCTGCACCAAAGCCCGCACCAGAAGACAAACCAAGCGTAAAAGGAGAAACGAGCGGGTTGTCAAAAATACCTTGATAAGCCGCTCCACTTTCAGAAAGAGATGCCCCAATAAGCAAAGCCGCTATTACGCGTGGCAACCTTATATCAAAAATTACCGTGTTGATTGTGCTGCCAACTGCCCCACCTATATGAAACAATTTAATAGCAAGGGCATTTAGTATTAAACTGGGCGATATACTGTATCTCCCTATTCCTAAAGAAATAACAAAGAGCGCTACATTAAAAAGGGAAAGAATGACAATTATTCCCTTGAACGAGAGTATTCTATGACGGGCTTTTAGGGTAAAAATAGGATTTTCCTTCACTTTCCATTTTTTCCGTTTCAATTTCATAAAGCGATTTTAAATTTTCGCTTGTTAGCACTTCGTCAGGTGTTCCTATTGCTAAAATTTTCCCCCTGGTCAACATAAGGATCCTATCTGAAAATCTCATGGCAAGGTTAGGGTCATGAAGAGTCATTATTATAGTTAAGCCTTTCTTCGTTTTTAATTCCCTTATTTTGTTAAGTATCAAAAACTCGTTCTTAAAATCAAGAAAAGCAGTTGGCTCATCAAGTATGACAACAGGCGTTTCTTGAGCAAGAACACGAGCAATAAGGGTAAGCCTTAACTCTCCGCCGCTTATTTCCGTATAAGGAGAAGCTTTTAAGTGTGCTATCCCAACCTCTTCGAGTGCTTTCATTGCTATTTGAACATCTCTCTCGGAAGGAAGAGAGAAAAAATCAAGATAAGGATTCCTACCCATAAGCACTATATCAAGAACAGTATAGGAAAAAGTAATTCTATGTTGTTGAGGAACCGAAGAAATAATTCTACCAAGTTCCTTAATAGAATAGTCTTTTATATCCTTCCCATAGATTGAGATATTTCCACTTTTTGGGATGAGTATTCTTTCTATACACTTTAGGAGCGTAGTCTTGCCACTACCGTTGGGGCCAAGAATTGTAAATATTTCTCCTTCGTTTACTTCAATAGAGAGGTTTTTAAAAATTTCAGTACCATTATAAGCAAAAGCTAAATTCTCGACTCTAATCATTTTACTTGCCTAATATTGATTTCAAATCAGAATCCGTTAACTTGTAGTTATAAATCTTTTGATAAAACACTCGCGCTTCCTCTGATATATTAAAATTCACAAACTGAGGATATAACTTGTTAGAAAACCACATTATCCCAAGGATTGATTCAGGTGTTGGAAGGTCATAGGAAAGGATAAAAGAGGGCATCATTATAACGTTTTTGTTTTTAATTGCTTTAAGGTCTTTGAAATTTGTATTATTGAAAACATCCTGGACGCTATCTCTGCAATAAGGGGCAAGCACTATAAAATCCGGTTGCCATGCAAGAATCTGCTCAGGAGAAACTGGTACTTTTCCTCCAACCACATCTTTTGAAACACTAACTGCGCCCGCAAGGTTTACAAGGGAAGTTTGAAAGAAGTCTTTTCCGAATGTTTCAAGGATATTACCTCCTGCAAAGTAAACGGTAACTTTATTTTTTATACCGCTTGTATTGTTCTCAATAAATGAAAGTTCCTCATTAAAATATATTAGAGATTGTCTTGCCTCCTCGGTTTTACCGAGTATATTGCCAAGGAACTGTATTGATTTAAGCATCCCCTGTGGACTTTCTTGGTTTAAAAGGGCAACCGGAATGCCTGCTTCTTCAAGTTTCTTAATAGGTGTTCCAGAGGTTGTTATCACAAGATCTGGATTCAAAGAAAGTATTGTTTCTACATTCGGGTTTTTGAAGCTACTTGCATCTGGTAGCGTTGAGGCTTTTGTAAATACTTTTGCAAAGTTATCAAAATTAATCACTCGTCCTTTTGGGCTTGCAATGAGAGCGTTTTGCGCGTTCAGCGGAAACAAAAGTTGAGTAGCCATAGGATATAGAGAAACAATTTTATTTATCTTTTTGGGGACTGAGATTTTCCTTCCGGTAGTGTCAGCAGTTTGGACTAATTGCTTATAAATATTAAAGCTTATTTGTCCTGTCGAAGCACTTTTAGGAGTTTCGCCCAAATTATTCGTGAGAAATTCAAGTTGGACGAGTGTTCTTCCATTAACAATTATTGGCTTTGCGAGCCTATTATCAATAAAATTTACGTTTTGCCCATTTACTGAATAAATTTCCGCCTTAATAATAAAATCAATCTTAACATCGTTTATTGAGAATATAACTCGCTTTTCTTTTCCATTCCACGAAATGCTTCCGCCTGCCTCTTCTATAATTTCTCTCAATGGGACTAAGATATTCCCGTTTATGATGGTTGGGCTAACTCCTTTTGGAGAAAAGACTTTTGTTAAATTGTCTACTGTATAATTTTGAGAGCCTGTTTTTATAACAAAAGTGGCAAATGGTCTGAACCCCTGTGCTTTAGACTGTTGTATCGGGAATACCGAAAGCAACATTCCAAGAATTACTGCAATCAATAATACTTTTTTCATTTTACTTCCTCCTTATAATAATGAATTTGAGATATTTCTTAAGATTAAATAACTGTCCGCCTTCAGAAATAGCATCCAACACTTTATTCTGGTCTAGGACAATACACCCTCCAATTAGATCTACACCATAATCAAAAAGTACGGGAGATATTGGTGTTGAAGGACCTAAAACAATTGTGTACCCCTTAGAAAGCTTGAGGATGTGTTCAATACTTTTGTTTGCAAACGTTGAGCCAGTTATTGCAACAACATCTGCTTCAGGTATCACATAGTCTGCTGCAGTATCTATTAAATCTCCCTCTTTCGGGTTTCTTTCCAGGATAATAAGTTCTTTTGCAGTTTTTTTAATTTTGTCTAAGCCACGGAAATGGCCAACAAATACAACTCTTTTATCTTTCGCTATTTCCTCAATGTAATCAAGCATGTTAAAGGTTTCGAATTCTTTTGGGATATCAATAAGAGAATTCAATGTCGCAAGCCCAATTGCAAGCTTTAAAAAGTTAAAAGTTTTTAGATACTCAAGCACTTCTTTGGAGAGTTTTCCTTTGAGAGTACCTCCCTCTTCTATTCCATCTAATATAGACGAGTATGTAAGCGAAAGCCCTACTCTCTCAGTTAAAACACCCGTCCATGTTACGCCAACACGGACATCTTTAATACTCAAGCTTTGTTTCTCTTTTATAGATTCAACAAGGTCTTCATAGAGTCCACCCATTAATAATCCTCCGTATTTTTTCAGGAAGCTCATTCCTGTTTTTTTCTGTTACCTCAATAATTTTAGCCATTTTGGAGACTTCATTTAAGAAAACATTCCTTTCAATTTTAATAGCACCGAGCACAGGCTTATCACACTTTAAAATCTTAAGAACCATTTCTTTAAAGCGTGGAGCGCTGTTTTCAAGAAAACCCAACTCGTCCATTATTACGAGAACATATTCACCTTTAAGCGCATTTTCTAGAGACTTCGTTCCGAGCTCCTCAAAGCCTTCAACTACTGGATGAATCATAAAATTTTTATCAAAAAATCCAATTGGTTGCTCTTCGCCACTTGAGATATCTTTTATTTTAAACCCTTTAAGAGTATTTGTCTCAATAACAGGAAGCGTTACAAAACCAGCATGATTTATAGATAGCACTTCAAGAATATTTTTAATAATCGTGCTTTTTCCTATCCCAACTTTGCCTGCCAAAAATATTTTTTTCATATCAGCATTTTTATAGTAATCTAATTATACTAAATTTTGCTGTAAAGTCAAGAGTACGGATTGCTTCACCAAAAATATTTTTACTCCTCTTTAACCTTTAATCACCTCAACAAGTTCCTCTTTTGAAATCGCTGTATTTAGCGATTCTTCAAAAAGTTGCACAGAAAAATCCCAATTTCGATAAAACTGATCAGTTAAGTGAATAACAATACTAACCCATCCCCCTCTTTGCAGTTTTAGGATTTTCTGTAAATTAATTTAACTAATAGGAAACAAAATGGATCATAATTTTCAAAATAAAAAAGAATTTCAAAAAATGTTTAATTTTAAACAAAATCTGAATAGAAGTGAATTTTATTTA
The DNA here is from genome assembly GCA_020692945.1 of Caldisericum sp. GTDB lineage: Bacteria > Caldisericota > Caldisericia > Caldisericales > Caldisericaceae > JAIMJY01. Next base: position 11,164 of record JAIMJY010000004.1, read on the forward strand.
GATTTTTATAAACAGGAGAACCTTTGTTCCAATGTATACGATAATTGAAGTCTTAGGGCAACTAAAATTGTACTAATACCACTTAAAAAATTCTTGACTTTAAAAGTAATTTTTGTATAATCTAAGTGAGGTAAAAAAATTTTAATGTAATAAAAAAATTTTAAAATGTTTACAAAAAAAGATGAACAAATAATTGAGTCGATGAAGAATGTTGTAAAGGGATTAGCTGCATTGCTTGGCAACGACAGTGAGATAGTATTGCACTCCCTTAAAGACATTAATCACTCTGTCGTTGCTATAGAAAATGGCCATGTTACGGGAAGAATAATAGGGTCTATTCTTACTGATGCAGGAAAGAAAATAATCAAAGATGTAAATGTAAGCAAGAAAGTTTTTATCGGTCCTTACAGGAGCATTTCTCCTTCTGGACGAATTCTTCGCTCAGTTACGATTCCTATTAAAAATTCAGAAGAAGAAATTATTGGTTTTCTCTGCATAAATATGGAAATTGGAAAGTTTCTTCAGATTGAAGAGCTTGCAAAAACTTTCTCTACCTTTTCTGCTGAAAAAATTGCAAATGGCAATCTTGAAAAAACAGGAAACATTCAGCTTGAAGATTTGAGAAACAAGATTTTTGAAGAAGTACTAATTAAAAGTGGTGCAAAAGGAGATGTTCCACCAAAAGAGCGCAATAAGTTCATAGTCGAAGAACTTTACCGGAAAGATTTTTTCAAGATTAAAGATTCGATTGATTTTGTTGCACAGAAGCTTGGTATATCAATTTTTACGGTCTATAACTACCTAAGAGAATTAAAATTTGAAGGAAACGAAAGGAGGTAACGATGGGAAAGAACGTCATCGAAAAAATCATTGACAGCCACATTGTCGAAGGAGTACCCAAAAAGGGTGAAGAAGTTGGCATTAAGGTTGACCAGACTGTTACTCAGGATGCGACTGGTACTGCGGTTTATCTTGAGTTTGAGGCGATCGGTTTTACTGATGTCAAAACTGAGGCAGTAAGTTATGTTGACCACAACACGGTTCAAGTTGGTTTTGAAAATGCTGATGACCACAAGTATCTTAGAACTGTTGCAGAAAAATATGGAATTACCTTTTCAAGACCTGGAAATGGTATCTGTCATCAAGTGCACCTTGAGAGATTTGCTAAGCCGGGTAAAGTGCTTATCGGTTCTGACAGTCACACTCCAACCGCAGGCGGAGTTGGTTCACTTGCAATTGGCGTTGGTGGACTTGATGTAGCGGTAGCAATGGGAGGTGGACCATTCTATCTTACATATCCTAAGGTTATTAAGATTAACCTAACAGGCAAACTGCAGTCGTGGGTCTCTGCAAAAGATGTTATATTAAAGGTACTCGAAATTCTTACAACAAAGGGTAATGTTGGCTATGCTATCGAGTATGGAGGTGACGGAGTAAAAGATCTTAGCGTTCCTGATAGGGCAACAATTACAAATATGGGGGCTGAGACAGGCGTAACAGGATCGCTTTTCCCTTCAGATGAAGTAACCAGGGATTTCTTGAGAAGAGAAGTTCGTGAAAATGATTGGATTTCTCTTGAACCAGACCCGGGTGCAACGTATGATAAGGTGATTGATTTGAATCTATCTGAAATTGAGCCAATGATTGCACTTCCTCATTCACCTGACAATGTGAAGAAAGTCAGTGAAGTAGAAGGCACCAGGGTTAATCAGGTTGCAGTGGGAAGTTGCACAAACTCTTCTTACAGAGATTTAATGACTGTAGCGAATATTTTAAAAGGGCATGTGGCGTATAAAGACCTTGAATTTGGAGTTGCCCCAGGTTCAAGGCAAGTCATAGAGATGATAACAGAAAACGGTGGAATGGAATCGCTTATTAAAGCAGGAGCAAGAATAATGGAAACAGCATGCGGTTTCTGTATTGGAAACAGTTTTTCTCCAGGGTCAGGAGAAGTGTCTCTGAGGACAAATAACAGGAACTTTAAAGGGCGCAGCGGAACTTCCGATGCAAATGTATTTCTTGTGAGCCCCGAAACTGCAGCAGCAGCAGTTATCACCGGTGAAATTACAGACCCAAGAAAGCTTGAGAGTATGGGAATTAAGTATGAGGATGTTAAGCTTCCTGACAGGTTTATAAAAGATGACTCAATGTACATTTTTCCTCTTCCAAAAGAAGAACGTGAAAAAGTTGTTGTTTTCAGTGGGCCAAATATTCAGCCGATACCAAAAAATGACCCTCTACCTTTGACTTTGAAGGGTTTTGCCACAATAAAAGTAGGGGACAAGGTGACGACAGACCATATAATGCCTGCAGGGCAATACTTAAAGTATCGTTCAAATATCCCCAAGTATGCGGAACACGTGTTTGAGCCTCTTGACCCAGCATTTGCCAGTAAAGCTCTCGAGAATAAAGAAAAAGGTTTTGCAAATTTCGTCATTGCAGGTGAAAGCTACGGACAGGGATCCTCGAGAGAACATGCAGCCCTTTGTCCGATGTACCTCGGGGTAAAGGCTGTTATTGCAAAAACTATTGAAAGAATTCATCTTGCAAACCTTGCAAACTTTGGCATTGTACCACTTCAATTCGTTAATAGTGCTGATTATGATTTAATTGATCAGGGGGATGAGATTGAAATTCCAGACATTGTAAAAAGTCTTGAAGAGAAGAAAGATGAGATTACTGCGTTCGACAGAATAAAAAATAAAGAAATAAAACTGAAAGTGATGCTAACAGATAGGCAGAGAAATTTTGTTTTAGTAGGAGGGCTATTGCCCTATACGGGAAAATTAGGAGGTAAGGTATGAAAATCATGGTAGAAAACGGGAAAATGAATGTTCCCGACAACCCGACGATACCCTATATCATTGGGGATGGTATTGGAATCGATATTACTCCTGTTGCTATCAAGGTTTTTGATGCAGCAGTAGAAAAGACTTACGGGGGAAAAAGAAAAATTGAGTGGATGAAAATACTTGCAGGAAAGGAGGCAATTGACAAAACTGGAGAGCCACTACCAAAAGAAACACTTAATGCAATTAAGGATTATGTTGTATCGATCAAAGGACCACTTGAAACCCCGATCGGAAAAGGTTTCAGGTCTCTTAACGTTACGCTTAGACAAACTCTTGACCTCTTCGTCTGCTTCAGACCCGTCAAATACATTAAAGGAGTTCCCTCTCCAATGAAAAGGCCAGAACTTGTTGACATTATTGTTTTTAGAGAAAACACCGAAGATGTTTATGCAGGAATTGAATGGCCAGTTGACTCAGATAAAGCAAAAGAAATAATTAGATTTCTCAAGGAAAAAATGGGTGTTACAGTAAGGGAAGATTCAGGCATTGGCATTAAACCAATTAGCATTACTGGGTCGAGAAGAATTGGGAAAGCTGCCATCGATTATGCCCTTGAACACGAAAGAAAATCCGTCACTATTATGCACAAAGGTAATATTATGAAGTACACAGAGGGACTCTTTCAGGCAGAAATCTATAAACTTGCCGAAGAACAGTACAAAGATAGTGTGATTACAGAGGAAGAAATAAACGAAAAATACAATGGAAACGCACCAGAAGGCATGTTGATTCTAAAGCACAGAATCGCAGACTCTATGTTCCAGCAGATGATTCTAAGACCTGACGAATATGATGTAATAGTAACTCCAAACTTAAACGGTGACTACCTTTCAGATGCTGCTGCAGCACAGATTGGAGGCATTGGAATTGCACCAGGGGCAAACATTAATTATGAAAATAAGGTTGCTCTCTTTGAGGCAACACACGGGACTTCACCGAAGCATGCCGGAAAGAACGAAGTTAACCCAGGCTCTATAATTCTTTCAGGTGCAGAAATGTTTGAATACATGGGATGGAAAGGGATAAAAGAAACCATCATTAATGCAATTGAAAAGACAGTACTTGAGAAACATGTTACCTACGACTTTGCTCGTCTTATGGATGGAGCAATAAAGGTTTCGACGGGAGAATTTGGCGATAGAATCATAAAAAATATGGAGGTAATATAAGATGGCTCAAAAGGGAATAAGAGAATTTCATGCAAAGAAGCTCCTTGCCAGATTTCTCACGGAGCATCCTGAGTATGGTTTTAGCTATGAGGGTAAAATAGTACTTGTTATGCCGGAGAGTGCTATGACCGAATTTGCGAGGGAAAACCCCTGGCTTAAGGAGAAAAAGCTCGTTGCGAAACCAGATATGCTATTCGGTAAAAGAGGCAAGCATGGGCTTGTTCTCTTAAATGCGCCTCTCGAAGAAACAGAAAAATGGATTAATGAAAGAATGGGAAAGGAAGTCCAAGTAGGTAAAACGAAAGGGGTTCTTACCCACTTTTTGGTTGAACCATTCGTTCCACACGACAAAGAATACTACATTGCAATAAAAACCGAAGAGAACGGTGATAGAATTTATTTCTCTGATGAGGGTGGAGTTAAGATAGAAGAAAATTGGGAACATGTAAAAGAATTCTTTGTGCCAATAAACAAAGCAATAAACGATGTTAGTTTAACAGGATTAAATGAGATAATCCAGCATTTTGTAAAGGCACTGTACAATTTCTTTGTTGAATATGACTTCACGTATCTCGAGATAAATCCATTTGCAATGGTTGGAAATGAGATTGCACCACTTGATTTTGTTGCAAGACTTGATGATACCGCTCTTTTCAAAGATAGTGAGAAGTGGGAGAACATTGAATTTCCTACACCATTCGGAAGAAACTTTACAAAGGAAGAAGAATTCATAAGAGAACTTGACGAGAAAACTGGCGCATCTTTGAAACTTACAATCCTTAACCCAGATGGATACGTGTGGCTTATGGTTGCAGGTGGTGGTGCAAGTGTTATTTATACAGATACCGTTGTAGATCTTGGGTATGGTAACGAGCTTGCAAACTACGGAGAATATTCAGGCGCTCCCTCTGAAGAAGAAACTTACCTTTATGCAAAAACGATACTCGATTTAATGACGAAGAAGAAAGACCCGAGAGGTAAAGTGCTTATTATTGGCGGAGGAATTGCAAACTTTACCGATGTTGCCAAAACCTTTAAGGGCATCGTAAAGGCACTGAATGAGTACAAAGACAAGTTGAAGGAAAATAATGTTAAAATATTTGTAAGGCGTGGTGGGCCAAACTATCAAGCAGGACTTGCAATGATGAAAAAGCTTGGAAAGGAAATAGAGGTTCCAATTGAAGTGCATGGCCCTGAATTGCATATGACAAGGGTTGTTAAAATAGCACTTGGAGGTGAAAAATGAAGCTTTTTGAAAAAGATAGCAAAGCAATAATTTTCGGTAGGCAAGCAATAGCAGTTCAGAGTATGCTTGATTTTGATTTCATATCAAAAAGAGAGACTCCTTCAGTTGTTTGCTTTGTTAGCCCTGACAGACCGGGTTTTGAGAGACTCTTCTTTGGAAGCAAAGAAATGCTCATACCTGTCTATAAGACTATAACTGAAGCTGTTAAGAAACACCCGGATGCAACAGTGATGGTTAATTTTGCTCCATCTCGATTTACATATCAAACTACAGTTGATGCTATTAATACAGGAAACATTAAAACAATTGCAATAATTGCAGAAGGAGTGCCCGAAAGAGAGACAAGAGCTCTTTCTGCCCTGGCAAAAGAGAAAGGAAAGGTAATAATTGGACCAGCAACAGTTGGTGGAGTTATTGCTGGGAAATTCAAGATTGGTAATGCAGGTGGCACTATAGAAAATGTAATCAGCTCAAAACTCTATAGACCTGGAAGCGTTGGTCTTGTGACTAAATCAGGCGGAATGCTAAACGAAATGTTCAATATGATTGCAAGAAATACAGACGGGGTTTACGAGGGTATTGCTATTGGTGGAGATAAGTATCCTAGTTCCTCGCTTGCAGACCATCTTCTAAGACTTGAAGAAATTCCAGAAGTAAAGTTTCTCGTCATGCTCGGGGAAGTTGGTGGTCTTGAGGAATACAAAGTTGTAGAAGCTTTAAAGCAAGGAAAAATAAAGAAACCTCTCGTTGCCTGGGTAACGGGAACTTGTTCAAAGATTTTCCCAACAGAAGTACAATTTGGCCATGCGGGTGCAAGGGCAGGAAATGACGAAGAAACCGCGGATAGCAAAAATAAAGCACTTAAAGAATCTGGAGCAATTATTTCAAATTCATTTGATGACCTTCCTGAGCAAATTAAGAAAACTTATGAAGAATTGAAAAGTAAGGGAATTATTCAGGAAATCGAAGAGTTTACTCCTCTACAGCTTCCAATGGATTATGAAACTCTCATGAAGCAAGGTCTAATAAGAAAACACGCCGAATTTATCAACACGATTGCAGATGAAAGAGGAGAACTTAGCTACTCGGGAGTTCCCATTACAAAAATCATTAAAGAGAAGCATAGTATCGGGTATGCCATAGGGCTTTTGTGGCTTCAGAAAAAACTTCCTGACTACGCATCAGAATTCATTGAACTTTTAATCACAGTATTTGCAGACCACGGACCATGTGTTTCAGGTGCACATAACACAATGGTTGCGGCAAGGGCTGGGAAAGACCTCGTTTCATCTGTCACATCGGGATTGCTAACAATGGGACCAAGATACGGTGCAGCACAGGAAGAGTCAGGACGTTATTACCTATGGGCAAGAGAGAATGGTTTAACACCGCAACAGGCCATTGATAAAGCAAAAGAACAGGGAATTCCTCTTCCGGGCTTTGGCCATAAGATAAAGAGTACTAAAAATATAGATTGGAGAGAAAAAATTCTCATTGAATTTGTAAGGAAGAATTTTCCCAAAACTGAATATCTTGATTACTGCCTTGAGATGGAAAAGATAACAACAAAAATAAGCGATAAGTTCATCTTTAATATTGGAGGAATCAGCGGAGCCCTCTGGCTTGATCTTTTAAAATCGCTTGGCTATACAGATGAGGAAGTTAAAGAATTGGTAGAAGAAGGGATTCTCACCAGTATCAATGTACTTGCAAGGACTATAGGCTACATAGGACATCACCTTGAGCAAAACCGTCTTAAGGAGAATCTTTATAGGGTTCCGTATGATGATGTTCTTTATAGCTTGCCTGACGAAAAAGATCTGTAATCATTTATCTGTTGATCCTAGCCCTCCATTTTGGAGGGCTAGTTTGATTGGCTGGATCGATTAATTTAAAATGTGTTGCCTTGTCATCCAATTCATGAAAAACCCTTAGATACAAGTCATAGCTGTATCTAAGGGTTTTTGCTTCTAAGATTTTTCACACTTTCAATATCAATTATCTCGATTTTTTCGCTTGCCCTTAATTTCTTAATTAAATCTTCTTGGAAATTTTCTTTTGCTTCTGCTCTCTTCTTGCTCATCAACACATCTATGGCAAATCCTCTTGTCGGAATATCTAGTTTATTATATACAAGAACATCTACAAGATAGAATTTTCCACTATCTTCTACTACAGTAATAAACGGAACAGTCAAATTATCTAATTCTTTTGGAATATCTCTTAGCCAAACTGGAAGGTCGTTTACATCGTGAAATGGAAATGATTCTACAGGCTTTTCTTTATTTGACATGAGGGGTAGCATTTTACTGTCTGGATCTTTCTCTTTTAAAAGCTCATCCTTCATTTTTAGAGCTTCTTCCTTTGTTGCATATTCTAGTTTAAGTAACGAAATGCTTCCTTTGTATTGTTTCAAAAATTCTTCAATTTCCTCGTCTGTTGGGGATTGTACTTGAATCTCGTTAATAACATTGCTCATCATAGAATGAACAACTGCAGACTTTTCGAGTTCAGGCAAATAATTTTTCTTAAAGAAGTCCTCCTTTGAAAGTCCACTCTCATTTACCATATCTTGCGAAGCTTTGCTAAATTCTTGAAATAGTACTTTAGAGCTAGGATCAGCATTGGGGTCAACATTACCTTCTAAGAGGGAGTAGAAAGCCTCTCTTTGACTTTTGATAAGAGAGTTCAGGTAATTTTGGTCTGCTTTGTATCCTTTGCTTTTAGCGTATTGATAAAGGAGTTTTGGATTAATAATATCATCCAAGGATTTAACTGGATCTGGCTCTGTCAATACCTGGGACAAAGCTTCACCCCCAAATTGTTTTTGCATTTCGTATGCATATTCTGATGAAAAATAGTATAGAGCGACGTTTGAAAGGTAAATCGGTTCGTCATTGACTTTGGCAACAATTTTGTCATTTTCTTTTACATCTTGGACAGGCCCTGTTATCTTGCTTAGAAATAGATTATTTCCGGTAGCTTTTGCATAAATTACGTATGAAACGAAAGTCAAAGAAGCAAGTATTAAAAATATTATAATTATCTTGAACTTTTTCATATTATCTTCCTCCTAAAAATTAATTTTTGTCCAGGCCTCAAAATAAATTGAAGAGGTAGGACTAAAATAGTAAGGCGGATTAAAACGCCCCATTACAGAGCCCTCAACATAACCATGTTGGCAAGTGATATATATATAATATATATATTATATGCTTGACTTGCACAAAGTTTTATCCAGTTAGGACTCATCCAAACTTGATAAGGAGTCCTTTGGTAGTAGTAAACATGAAAAGTTTGATTACTGGGTTGATTATAGTATATTGTTTGTTCGGGGCCTGACCAATAATCAGTCCATCCACCTGTATTCGTAACAATTGCGCACCAATCATCATAATAAAAATTGTAATATCCTCCCGAAGGGATTGCTCTTGCTATTAAGCTATTTGAAGTAGTATTTGAAATCCAAGTGTAAGTATATCCCCAAAAACCAAAGCAATAATGAGTTTGGTTTTCGCGTTTTTCAAAAGATACATAGGCAGAAGCATTTAATGGTAAGATCATAAGGATCAAGACAACAATGACAAAGACTGCTAAAATCTTCTTCATTTTTATCCTCCTTAAATTTTATAACTTTCTTTTCATTTTTACAATTCCAATTACCTACTTTTCGTAAGCAATTTTCAAAAATTCTCACCTCCTACTTACCTTTGAGGAACTATTTCCCCCTTTCAACAACCACCGCCCCCCTTTCGAGGACTAAATTCGTTCCTCTTCTGATAATAGTGTAATCGTTTTTTTTTTGCAATAGGTTTTAGCGGATTTTACAAGTTTTTTTGAAAAAATCTTCCTTATGAATCCTGCAAGGTAACTTTTCAAAATCTACCTACTGAGATATATACTGTATATGTCGAAAAATTTCAGAAAGTTAAAAACGGATTGGGTAAAATAAGCTCGTTTATAGTTTTGGAAGCAACATTTACGAGGAAGATGCTCTTTATACCGTTTCTGCTATAAAATTTCTGTAGCCTGCTTTTTGTAATTTATAGGAAACTTTTTCTGCTTTTTCTCTGCTTTCAAAGAGTGAAAATATTGAGGAACCAGAGCCTGTAAGGTGAAATTTAACGCCTGAGACATGCTGAGTGTTATCAAAAAGCCTTTTATATTGTTTATCGTTTTGCTTAAAGATCACTTCGAAGTCGTTGTAAAGCACGCCATTCAGATCGTCTATTGAGTAATTTTTTGAAAGTAGCAAAGCCATTTCTTTTGCTTTTGCGCCACTTGAAAAAGAGCCAAATCTGTCGAAGAGGTCATACGCGATTTTCGTAGGCGAGTGAAAATCCGGAAAAACCAAGAGCACAAAACATTTCTTGAGGTTTGTGATTGGCTCAATAACTTCGCCCCTTCCACTCACAAGAGCAGTCGATCCATTGAAGAAAAACGGAACATCAGACCCAATCAGAGTACCTAATTCAAGAAGCTTATCGCAAGACAAGGGGTTTCCAAAAAAATTATTCAAAAGCGTTAGAGTTGCTTTTGAATCCGAGCTTCCACCACCGAGACCAGACCCAACAGGGATACTTTTTTTCACGGAAATAGCAACTGGCTCTAAAATTGAGCTTGTTTCTCTGAACAAGTCTCTTGCAATGTGGACAGTGGTAACTCTTGAGTAAACCTGCTTATTGAAGGTAACCTCATCCATAAAGGCTTTTTCAATATTGATTCGATCGCTAAGTTTTATTTTCTGAAAAATTGATATAATTTCATGGTAGCCTTCCTGGAGGCTTCCTGTAATTTCAAGAGTCAAATTTAATTTTGCATATGCGTTTTCCACCATAGGTATATTATACGAAAACGATAATAATTTGTAAGATATAATTGCCTTTTTATTGACTTTTATATTAAACTCGATACAATTAAATAACACAAAGCAATTTATTATTCCTAAATTGCGAAAAAAAAACTAAATATTGCGAAAGGAAAATCGCTCACGCGATTCCAAATGTCTAAAAGTTAGGATGGAGGCAATTTAATGCAGGAAATAGAAAAGATAAAAAAGCGCTTCGAAGATGAGATTCTTACCGTTATGGCCTCAGAAATCAAGGAGCTTGAGATTAAATACCTTGGAAGAAAGGGAATGATTGCGGTTTTCTTTCAAGAAATAAAAAATGTACCAGAAGGCAAGAAACGAAAATTTGGACAAGATGTGAATGAACTCAAGGCATATATTGAGGAAATAATAAAAGCGCGCCTTGAAGAAATTAAAAGTCAGGAAAATTTAAAGAGTCTGGAAAAAGATAAAATCGACGTAACAATGACTGGACTAAGGTTGTCCAACGGGGCTCCTAACATTATCACTCAAACGATTAGAGAAGTAGAGGATATTTTCGTTTCAATGGGCTTTGACGTAATGACAGGACCGGAAATCGAAAGCGATTATTATAACTTTGAAGCACTAAACATACCGGAGTATCACCCAGCAAGAGACATGCAAGATACTTTTTATTTAGCCCAGAAAATGCTCTTGAGGACTCAAACATCGCCAATCCAAATAAGGACAATGGAGACATACAAGCCACCTATCAGAATGATTGCAACGGGACGCTGCTTTAGGAGGGACGCTGCAGATAGCTCTCATTTTCCGATCTTTCACCAGATTGAAGGTTTAGTTGTTGATAAGAAGGTTTCTTTTGCGAACCTCAAGGGAACTCTATCTGAATTCGCGAAACGAATGTTTGGTAAAAATTCCAGAATAAGATTTTCCCCGTCATATTTTCCTTTCGTAGAGCCTGGTGCAGAAACAGCAATTAGCTGTGTGATGTGTGGAGGAAAAGGTTGTCCTGTCTGTAAGTATTCTGGTTGGCTTGAAATGGGTGGATCTGGAATGGTACATCCAAATGTTCTTCGAAATGTTAGCATTGAACCAGAGGAGTACCAGGGCTTTGCGTTTGGTTGGGGCATAGAAAGGATTGCTATGGTAAAGTACGAGATACCTGACATTAGGATGTTTTACCAGAATGATTTACGATTCCTTAGGCAGTTCAAATAATCACTGACAAAAGAGAAAAAGAGGTTAAAAATGCTTATTTCAATGAAGTTAATAAAAGAAACTATACCAAACAATTACAGTGCAAGCCAACTTGCAGAAAAATTAACATCTTTAGGAATTGAGGTTGAAGGAATCAGAAAAATAAAGCATAATTTTAAACACATCACTACAGGTAAAATCGAAAATATAGAGTTAATACATGACACAAAACTCTTCAAAAGCATAATTAATACAGGAAAAGAAAAACTCCAGATAATTACTGCGGCTACAAACCTTAAAACAGGTAATATTATACCCGTTGCTCTGCCTGGTAGTAAGATTGCTAATGGAACAGCAGTTGGCAAAAAGAATTTCAAAGGTGTAGATTCCCATGGAATGCTTTGTTCCGTAAGCGAGCTAGGCATCGAAAATGACCTCGTAAGTAATGAAGAAAAAGAAGGAATATTTTTGCTTCCTACTGACACACCAATCGGAGTACCTTTTGAGAACGTATTACCAGTAGACGACGAACTTTTCGAGGTTTCTCTTCTACCAGATCGGGCTGATGCATTTTACCTTGCCGGAATTGCACGCTGGGTTGAAATAATAATGGCAAGAGACGAGAATCGCCCTGCCAATTTCTCTAAAATAGGACAATTACCAGATATTCAAGCATTTGGAAAAAACGACGTTGAAATTGAAATTAGCTCTAAAGATATGTGTCCTTTTTACTCAGGACGAATCATCAGAAACATTTACGTCAAAAAGAGCTCTCTGAACCTTCGCCAAAAACTTTTTCTTTTAAAAATTCGTCCTATAAACAATATCGTAGATGTAACAAATTACATAATGAAGTTTTACGGACAACCCCTACATGCTTTTGACTTTGATAGGCTAAATGGCAAGATAATTGTAAGGACAGCCAAAGTAGGAGAGAAACTAACGACACTAGATGGAGTAGAAAGAAAGTTAAATAACCACAACCTGCTTATTTCAGATGATAGTGGACCAATTGCAATAGCTGGAGTAATGGGAGGAGAAGAAACAGCAGTCACCGAAACAACAAAAAACATCTTTCTTGAAAGCGCCTATTTCAGTGGACAAGCGATCGCAAAGAGCTCAAGAAGCTTAGGATTAATAACAGATGCTTCAACTCTTTATGAGAAAGGAATAGACTACAAATTTCAATCAAGTGCATCAAAACTTGCAGCAAACCTTATGAAAGCAGAAGCTAACGGAAGCCCTTCAGAAGAAAGAACTGTTTCATATATTTTAAAGAAACAACAAGTAAAGGTAAGGTATGATAGAATTAACTCAATTTTAGGAGAAGAAGTCTCCCCGAGCGATGTTAAAAAGTATTTTGATTTCGAGGGCTTTAAATACGTTGACCAAGGCGACAAACTACTTGTGAATGCTCCCTCGTTTAGGCAGGATATTAACATTGAAGAAGACCTAATCGAAGAAGTAGTAAGAATGAAAGGCTACAACGAGTTCAAAGAAAAAATGCTTGAAGGCAAAATAAAAAGTGGCAGTAGAACTGAATTTGAAGACTTCTTACTGAGACTGAAGGATAAACTCGTAGCACTCGGATTAGTTGAGGTGAATACAGTATCTCTTGTTGGAATTCCTCTACTCCAATCAGTTAAGTTCTCTGATGCAGAAGAGTTAGTAGAACTAGTTAATCCGCTTTCTGAAGAAATGAAGTATCTTCGGCCGACATTGTTGGCTACAGTTTATGAAGTGCTCGAGAGGAATATTAACGTAGGAGTTGAAGATATAGCAATTTTTGAAATTGGCAAAATATTTCATAAAACAAATAAATATTTCGAAAAAACCCAGCTTGGAATAATGTTGCATGGAAAAAGGGTAGAAGAAAATGGATTAAAAGTCAGTTTAAAATATGATTTCTTTTACTTGAAAGGACTTGTTGAAGAAATTTTCGAAGGACTGAATATAGCAGTAAATTTTTCTCAAAAAGAATATCCCGCTCTTCACCCTTTCCAAGTAGAAGAAATAATCGCTGATGGGAAAGAAATAGGATGCTTTGGACGATTAAATAAAGACCTCGAAAAGAATTCCTACTATGCTTCAATTGGGGTCGATGAACTCTACAAATTGTATGTTAAGAAAATAAAATTTATCCCTTATTCAATATACCCTCCTGTAAAAAGAGACATTGCAATTGTCCTAAATGGCGAGGTGCCTGAACAATCAGTAAGAGAGGCGATATTCGGGTTGAGAATTAGAGAACTGAAGAGCGCTACGCTATTTGATGTCTACAAAGGAGCTCCCCTCCCCAATCAAAAAAAGAGTTTAGCGTATTCCCTTGAGTTCTCTTCTTTTGATAAAACACTAACAGGAGAAGAAGTCGATAAATTTATTAATGAAATAGAGCTTTCCATTAAGGAGAAAGTGCAAGGCGAATTGAGAAAGAAATGACCAATTGGGAAATAGCCCAGAATCTACTCTACTTAAAGCTTCTTCTTGAGCTTAGCAAAAACAAATATTTGGCTTCCTTTTATGAAAGTGCTGCTTACACTGTCAGTGTATTAGATTATCCTATATTTGCTAGCACAAATTTATTTTTTCTTCCAGTGCAAATGCAAAATGCAATAGAAGAACTGATAGAAACTGGGGGTTCCGTATTAAAAGAGAATCTTGAGCGCAAGGTTCCCAAAAGTCTAAGAATTATTGCTCGGATTCCTGGTCTCAGGCCTGAAAATGCAGTTAAAATTTATGAAACACTTGACGTTGATTCAATTTCTGATATTAAACGTGTACTAAATAAAGGAAAAATTATACAAGAATTCGGCTCTCGTTTCGACGAACAAATTAGAAGAGGCCTAATTGAATATGAAAAAGGCAGAAACGAACTAAGCCTTTTTGATGGATATTCATACGCAAAATCAATCACCCACAACATAAACAAAGACCTAAAAATAGATGTTGCGGGAAGCACACGAAGAGGAAAAGAAATTGTAAACAATGTCGATTTTGTAGTGTGTAGCAGCCTCGACTCTTTTGTTCCAATCATATTAAACTTGATTCCTGTGAAAATGCTCGAGAGAAAAGGCAGCGACAGTTTACTTATTAAAGATAGGTTTGGCAATATTCTAAAATTTTATTTTGTTGAAGAAAAATACTTCTATTCAGCTCTTCAATATTTCACTGGTTCAAAAGCACACAATAAAGAAATTTTACAAATAGCAAAAGGAAGGGGCTTTAAAACGTCCAAGCCAGGGTATGTGTTGGCTGAAGCACAAAGTGAAGAAGACTTTTACAAAATGCTCAACATGCAGTACATACCACCAGAAATAAGGGAAGGGGAAGAAGAAATTGGACTTGCAAGGTGTTATTCTTTGCCAAAACTGCTTGAGAACAACGACGTTAAAGGAGATCTTCATATGCATTCAGATTTTAGCGATGGGACAAATACAATTAGCGACATGAAAGAAGAAGGGACTTACCATAAATATAATTACATAGCAATAACCGACCATTCGCTTTCTTTAAAAATAGCTCACGGTCTTTCAAGAGAAAGATTGTATAAAGAAATAGAAGTTATTGATAAAATAAATATGGATAAAATGGAACCGTATATTTTAAAAGGAATTGAAACGGAAATTAACTTTGACGGAAGCGTTGATACGACCCCTGAAGATAGAAGTAAACTTGATGTCGTTATTGGAGCCCTTCATAACTTTTCTCAGAGCAGTTATGAAAATACCGACAGAGTTATTAAAGCAATAAAAAGTGGTATAATTAATTGTATAGCTCACCCCACAGGAAGAATTATTCGTGCGAGAGAACCTATGAATATTGATTTTGGCAAAGTTGTAGAAGAATCAGCTTCGAGTAACGTGGCGCTTGAGGTAAACTTGTTTCCAAATAGAATGGACCTATCCACAGGTTTTATTAAACAAGCACGAATGGGAGGAGCTAAACTCTTTTCGATTGGTACTGATGCACATAATGCAGGCCATTTGAATTTTATGGAATACGGTTTAAAAATATTAAGGAGGGCTTGGGTTAGACCTGAAGAGGTTTTGAATACATACGATCTGGAGGATTTGAGAGAGATACTATGGACCAAGAAACATTAAAAGCTGTAGGATATTTCGATATTTTAAGAGACCTTGAGCATTTATGTATAACATTAGGCGGGAAGGAATACGCCAAAAGCCTACAGCCTTATGAAAATTACGACGAAACACTGGCTAATTTAAAAGAAACAACTGAAGCAAAGACATTTTACGGGAGAGAAGGAGATTTACCATTTATTGATTTTATTGGCATCGAACCAATAATAGAAAAGATAAAAGTCCTTTCAATGGTCACTGGTGAAGAGCTTCTTAGCATGACAAGTGTTTTTAGTTCGTTTGCAGAAATCAAAGAAATCGGAGACTCATTTATGGAAGATTTCCCTCAGATGAACTTTTATACGTCTAAAATTAGTTCATTCAAAGATATATCCGAAAAAATCATAAAAGCAGTAGGACCAGATGGGAAATTAGTTGACGATGCTTCCCCTTTACTTAATATTGTCAGAAGAGAGATAAAAATAACCTATACGAGGATTCAAACAATACTCCAAAGCATTGTTTATTCAAAAGACTACGAAGAGGTTATACAGGACCAAATAATAACTAAAAGGAATGGAAGATATGTGATCCCAGTAAGGCAAAACTCCCGTCCTGCCTTTCAATATATAATTCAAGGGGAGTCAAGTACTAGGCTTACAATATTTGTAGAACCTATATCTGTAGTCGACTTAAACAACAAGCTTGTTGACCTGTCGAGCAAAGAAAAACAAGAAGAAGAAAGGATAATACTCGAATTAGAGGGATTGATTCAAGCAAAGATAGACCAAATTCTCAACTCGCTTTCTATTATTTACAAGCTTGATTTCATATTTGGAAAAGGAAAACTGTCTTTGAAAATGAAGAGTGATGAGCCAGAATTGACAGATAAAAATAAAATTTTTTTATTTGAGGCACGAAACCCTTTTATTAGCGAGGATAAGGTTATCCCAATTAATGTTGAAGTAGGTGAAGATTTCAGAATGCTCATAATTACAGGGCCAAACACTGGAGGGAAAACCGTAACACTAAAAACAGTTGGACTCCTAGTTCTTATGACGGAGTCGGGTTTACATATTCCAGCTTATTCTGCAACCAAAATTGGCTTCTTTAAAAACATATACACGGACATCGGTGATGAGCAGAGTATTCAGCAAAATCTCTCTACATTTTCGTCACATATGAGCAGAATAATTAATATAATGAAAGATGCCGACAAAAGTACCCTCGTTCTTATTGACGAACTTGGTGCAGGAACGGATCCCGAGGAGGGAGCAGCACTTGGGTACGCCATCTTAGAGAAACTATATAATTTAAAATGCCTTACTATAGCCACCACTCATCACAGCAAACTAAAGAGCTTTGCTTATAAGTTTATCTTATCTAAAAATGCTTCCGTAGGATTTGACATAGAAACCCTTATGCCAACTTACCACCTTTATATAGGAATCCCGGGAGAGAGTCACGCCTTTATAATAGCACAGAACCTTGGTGTATCAGAAGACGTACTTGAGAGCGCTACAAAAGAACTATCGCAAGATTACATAGCGTCAAAAGAAATCATTTCAAAAATGTCTGAGGAACAAAAACGAATTGGTGAGTCAAAAGAAATTATAGAAAAAAGTAAGGAAGAAACTGAAGAATTGAAGAAAATTCTTGAGAAAAAAGTTCAGGAACTTGATGAAAGAAAGCACATAGAAACTAAAAAAGCCTACGAAGAAGCAAGAAAAATGGTTCAAGAAACGAAAGAAAAGATGAACAGTATTCTTATGAATTTAGATAACACAATTAAGAGTCAAAAAATGATTCAAGAGCTAAAGAAAGCTTTTCAAGAGGAAGGCGAGAAAGTAGAGCAAAGAATAGAAGACATGGAACCAAAGGAAAAAGTTGACATAACAGGATTAGAAGAGGGCTCTCTCGTATATGTACCAAACTTCAAAAGACAGGGAATAATTCTCGGTAAAATGGAAGATAAAGGAAAAATTGTTATACAGATGGGAAGCATCAGAGCTACCGTATCAATAAACGATGTTCAGTTAATTGCAAATGCAGTATATTCAAGTCCAAAGAAAGAAGAAAAAGATGAGATACTCGATGAAATTTCCAATTTACAAGTACCCATGAAGCTTGACCTGCATGGCTTTACCGTAGAAGAAGCAGTTGAAAAATTGGATAAATATTTAGATTCTGCCTACCTAGTGGGAATGCCTTTCGCTTATGTAATACACGGAAAGGGATCTGGAGCACTAAAAGAAGCAATAACGGATTATTTGAGAAAAAAGGTTCACGTCTCACATTTTTACACTGGAACATTGGAAGAAGGGGGTAGTGGTGTTACCATTGTTTATTTAAAATGATTAAATGAATAAAAAAGGAAAGCAAATTTCAAGACATAAAAATGTCCTTCTTTACCCCCAGAACTTACTCTTCTGTAATTGTTACTCTTTCTCAAACAATTATTTAAGAGAATCAAGAAAGGTTCGTAGAAATGGAAAATGATAGGATATTGATTTTTTTTGACCTTGAAACGACAGGATTAGACCCAGACTCTGATGATGTAATTGAGATTGGGGCAATAAAAACTAAAGATGGAGAAATTGTAGAAGAGTTTTCATCTTTCGTTAAGCCAAGAAAATCCATTTCAAGGTTTATAACTAATCTAACAGGGATAACTGAGGAAGACTTAAAAAAAGCTAAAGATGTTGAGGAAATTAAGGAGAAGATAAACTCGTTCATAAGAAATTATCCACTAATAGCTCATAATGCTTACTTCGACAAGATGTTTCTTGAAAAATTGCTCAACAAAGCCATTGAGAATGAAGTTTTTGACACACTGGAGATTTCAAGAATTTTTTTTCCAGAACTTAAATCACACAGCCTTCAAAATCTAATCAAAAAATTGTCTCTAAAAAAAGAAAATTCTCATAGAGCTCTTAGTGACACCTTGATGCTCGTTTCTCTATTCGAGAAAATTGAAATTGAAAAGGAAAAATATCCTAAGGAATTCTTAAAAAAAATTAAAAAGATAATCGAACCCAACACTGACTACACTTCTCTTTTTGGAAAGAACTGGGAAGACTCAAAAAATGACGAAGAAACAAAAATATTCGAAACACAATCGTCAAATTTAAACACACTCCCGTTTAAAGAAAATCCTCAACCTGCCTCAACTGCTGTAAACAAACTTTTTTACGTCGACTCTGCCTCAATTGATGATACGATAGAGGAAGTCGTAAGACTATTAAAAGACGATCCGCAAAAACAAATAGTACAAGAGAGCATTAGCAAAGACGAAAGCTATAAAGGATTAACCAAAGTCGTATTATCAGTTTACAGCAACGATTTAAGAAGCGAAGTTTCAATGAAACTTTCAAACAAAAGTTTTCATGCTTCAAATGTTGAGAATTCGGAAAAATTGCTTTGCCCTAAAAAAATCCAGTTTTTTCTTGATAATTCCGGCATAATTCCTACTGAATATAAAATAAACTTCGCTATTCTTGTTTCATACTTATTCAGAACAAAAGATATTTCACTTAGCAGTGCTCCAACGCACATCATGAAAAATCCTCTAATAAGGATCCTATCCTTTTGCGATGAACCATTTGATACTTGCAAATTTAAAAACCAATGCCCTTTATTTAAAAAATTATCAGAAATCAAAAGTTCCGACGTAGTAATAGTCAACCATCAATTCGCATTTAACTCTTCTATTCTGAGAGATGAGCTAAATGGCACAAATTTACTTTTCCTTGAGGCATACCGCCTGCCAAAAGTGTTATACTCTGCCAAAATTGGTTTGTCTTTATCTGATATAAACATGTTTGCGAGCTATCACAAAATCAAAAATGAGGACAGAGAAAAAATAAAGATTATTTATGAATCTTTCGAGAACACTACTATAAAGGATTATTCAAAAGAGCTTGAAGAATTAAAAAAAATATTCGTGAAGTATAAGAATGATGTACTTAAGAAATTTTTTGAACGAGAGACATTCTTCCTTGATAAAAAGGGAAACAAAACAGTTTTATTTGGGGCAAGCGAAAGTCCTAAGAGCGCCTTCGAAAAAATCACTAAAAAATTCAACTCGATTGAATTAATATCTAAGGAAAACAACATTGGAGATCGATTAGTTCTTAAAAGTTTTACAGGAGTCGAAGGAAAACATGCAACAATTGGAGTAAAAAAAGATAGAGAAGACATTATTTCACTAGTGCCGCTATTCCTGCCTTCAACGAACAATAGCTCTTTCCCTGAGGAATTCACTTTCTTCTTCGGAAAAGTGCACAAACCGAATGTTAAGGCAGCTATTATATTTAATCAGCAGAACCTTCTCAAGGAAGTTTATTTCAATTTCAAGCGTACAGGCTTAATTCCAAAAGCATATGGAATAGACTTACAAGATGAGAATAAGGAAATTGAGATGTTTCTCTATGATATTTTGCCAAGCAACACCTATGATGAGGTTTATTTTGTTAAACTACCATCAATTCAAAGCGAAAATTTTACGAATGAAACCTTTGAATATTACTCTGCCTTGCTTTTAAAGAATTATGCAAAAGACTTAACCGACAAAAATCCACATAATCAAGCCTTCTTTTACTTTGACAACAAACTCAGAAGTAGAGACTATCGGATAAAGTATGAAGATCTTTTCATATCTTTCCCCCTATTTCTTGAACGCGAGGAATCTTTATTTAAGATGCTTGAGACTTGGTCAAGGCGACATCACCTTAGTTGAGCAAACCCTATTGTCAAATAGCCAAATTTGATTTATAATAAGATAGGCGCCCATAGCTCAATTGGATAGAGCAACGGTCTACGGAACCGTCGGTTGCAGGTTCGAGTCCTGCTGGGCGCGCCAAAAAAAGGAGAAGAAGATGAAAAACAAAGTTGAGACAGTAAGAAGCATCTATTTGTATCTTTTGAGTTTAGTCGGGGTAATCATGATTATCTTTGGATTGATAAGCTTTGTTAATCAACTACTAACAGTGCTTATACCATCAAGTATTCCTCAAGGAGATATTAACTATGAGCTTTACTACTCAATTCAAGGAATGGTAAGAAATATATCATTTATTATTGTGGGAATAGTACTTTTAGTGTACCACTGGAAGTTGATTCTAAAAGAGCATAGAATCGGAAAAAGGGATTTGGAAAATGAGAGCGAATCATCAATGAACCTTTTTGAAGCAATCTTCTTTTATTTACTCTCTTTTATTGGGCTTATGGTTTTTTCTTTCTCGCTCGCTTCCTTTGCTTCAAATTTCTTCTTTATCAAAGAGACTTACGCTGTACCCGTTAAGCCAGACACAAACCTTACTCCAATTCCACCTACAATAGGACCTAACGTTCGCTATATTGTTCAAAGCGGTATTGCTTCAATTATCGGACTTGTGGTATGGCTACTCGGTTTTACGCACATCCATGAAACATATAAAAACCCAGATAATCAAGTTGATAGTGATACAGTCAACTAAAACAAATTTATTGCGAAGTTTCAAACCAGGAAATTAAGCCTAGATGCGAGAATAATCACTTGTCGTAGAGATAAACAATTGCAATGAAGGAGTCTAAAAAATGAAGCTTAAGGACTTAGTAAGTATTATTGATTCTTTTGCACCGTTCTCCACTCAAGAAGACTACGACAACAGCGGTATCCAGTTTGGAGATCTCGAATCAGAGGTTAATAAGATACTTATTGCTCTTGACCTTACAAGCGAGGTAGTAGAAGAGGCTATAAAAAATGAAATCAATACAATTATTACACATCACCCTCCCATTTTTCTCCCTCAAAAGAGGTTCGTAAAAAGCGAGTCTCCAGCATTCTTCAAGGCAATCACAAATATGATAAATATTGTATCTGCGCATACCAATTTCGACCTTGCAACAAACGGACTAAACGATTATTATTGCCGAATCATAGGAGTCAAAAAAATAAGACCTATAGTCCAAAGCAAAGAGAAAACATATAAAATCGCTGTTTATGTGCCAGTTTTATATGAAGACAAAGTGAGAGCTGCTCTTTTTAATGCAAACGCAGGAAGAATTGGAAATTACAGTGAAACGTCTTTTAACACTAAAGGAATAGGAACTTTTAAGCCTTTGCCTGGATCGCATCCTTTTTTAGGTACCGAAGGAAAAAAAGAAGAAGCTCAAGAGATCAAAATTGAAACAATAGTTTTGGAAAGGGATATTAGCAACGTCTTAAATGCAATGAAGAAATCGCACCCGTACGAAGAGCCAGCATACGATTTATATGAAACGAAAGTTGTCAAAAACGATGGAATTGGAGCAGTTGGGGAGATTGAAGAAGAAATCACCCTGAATGAGTTTACTAAAATACTCAAAGAAAAATCTCAAGCAAACTATATAAGATTGATCGAAGCTAACGACTCTAAAGTGAAGAAAATAGCACTCTGCACAGGATCTGGCGGGACACTAATAAAAGAGATAAAACATTTTTCAATTGACCTATTCGTTACAGGAGACTTAAATTACCATCAAGCTTTAGATTTAAAGGAAAGTGGAATTAACACGATAGAAATAGAGCATTTTGATACAGAAAAATTTTTCGCACAAGCTATGTTTGAAAAATTGAGAGAAGAAATTCATCCTGATAAACTCGTTAAAAGCACTCATATGAAATCTCCTTTCAAAATTATCTAGGCCGCGCTTGCTTTAAACACTTCTATATCTAAATTAAAGGGCAGCCTTTATATGCTACCCTTTTGTTACTTTTTACAGTACAAAACTACTTCATTTCAACTTTTGCACCGGCATCTTCGAGTTTCTTCTTGAGATCCTCTGCATCTTTCTTTGCAATTGCTTCTTTAATTTTCTGAGGTTCTTTTTCTGCTGCTTCAACTACATCCTTTGATTCCTTTAGTCCAAGTCCAAGAACTTCTCTCACAATTTTAATTACATTGATTTTTTTCGCCGGATCAAATCCAACTAAGGTAACATCAAACTCAGTCTTTTCTTCGACAGGTGCAGCAGCTTGAGCGCCCTGTGCAGCCATGGCAGCCATTGGGACCACAGCAGTTACTCCAAACTTGTCCTCAAGAGCCTTCACTAACTCTGAGAGTTCAAGAACACTCATTTTTTCAATTGCTTCAATCATTTCTTCTTTCGTCATTTTATCCTCCTTGAAATTTAGGCAGCACTAAGCTGCTCTTTTTTATCTTTTATTTGACTAAGCACAGTAACAAAATCTCTCTCCGGTTTTAAAAGCACAGTAACAAGCCTTGAAATCGGAGACTTCACTAAGTAAAGCAACTTACCAACAAGGACTGACTTAGGTGGAAGCTTAGAAAGCTCAACAATCTGCGTGGCTGTAAGCCATTTCCCTTCAACAAAACCACCTTTTATGTCAAACATTGTGTTTTCTTCAGAGTCCTTGAGCTCAACAAATCTCTTTGCAAGTTCTGATGGTTCCCCAGAAGTAATTGCCATAGCAACATGACCCTTGAAAACTGCAGGATCAATGTCCATACCGGTATCCCTAGCAGCAATTCTCAACAAATCAGTTTTAAGAACCCTGTAAGTGATACCATCTTTTCTGAATTTCTTCCTGAGGTTAGCAACATCCTTTCCCTTGATCTTTTTGAAGTTTACAAAAAGAAGAGAGATACTTTCAAAGGTTTTAAGAATATTACTAATCTCTTGAATCATCACTTTTTTTTCTTCTTTTTTCATAATACCTCCTGAAAATTAAACAGCCCGGTTTTACCAGCCGAGCATATTCAATACAATAAAAGATATCTTTGAATAACCTCGGTTGGCATTATTTAAGGGGAAACCCACCAACTGTCTTTGGTCTAAATTTTTACGCTTTCAAAAGCTCTTGAGTGTTTAATCTTAAAGAAGGGGACATTGTCAAAGAAAGATATGCCTTCTTTAAATATTGCCCTTTTACAGAAGCTGGCCGTGACTTTATGATAGAAGAATTAAGCGTTAAAAAGTTCTCTCTGAGTTGGTCCTTTGAAAATGACGACTTTCCAACCACAGTGTGAATAACGCCAGTCTTGTCAACCCTGTACTCAATTTTGCCAGCCTTGAACTCCTTTACAGAATTCGCTATGTCCATCGTAACAGTACCTGCCTTTGGACTTGGCATAAGCTTCCTTGGGCCGAGGATCTTCGCAATACGTCCTATGATACGCATTGTATCAGGAGTTGCGATTGCAACATCAAAGTCGATGAATCCCTCTTTCTCGATTTTTGTAACAAGATCACCAGCACCTACAAAATCTGCACCTGCGTCGCGTGCTTCTTGCACTTTCTCGCCTGTAGCAAAAACTAGAACTTTAACACTTTTACCAGTTCCATGGGGCAAAGTAATCACGCCACGGACATTTTGATCAGCCTGTTTTGGATCCACATTCAAGGCATAGGTCACTTCGACAGTTTCGTCAAATTTAACACCTTTCAATTCTTGGAGTTTGCCAAGGGCTTCGTCAAGGGAAAAAATCTTTCCCTTCTCAATCTTTTTTGTTAACTCTACATACCTTTTACTTCGCTTCATTGTTCCTCCCTGTGGTAAATGACTTTCAGTCTCCCACAAAAAATTAACCTTCTATAACAGTGACACCCATACTTTTGGCGGTGCCTTCAATAACTCTCGTAGCAGCTTCAAGATCAATTGTGTTTAAGTCAGGAAGCTTAACTTTAGCAATCTCGGAAAGCTGAGAACGTTTAATGGTTCCAACCTTCTTCTTGTTTGGCTCTGGTGAGCCCAACTCAACTTTTAATACCTTTTTAATTAGAGAAGACACTGGTGGAGTTTTCGTTATAAAAGTAAAACTCTTGTCTTCATAAACTGTTATAACAGCAGGTATAACATAACCTTCTTGTCCCTGTGTAGCAGTATTGAACTTTTTGCAGAAATCCATTATGTTTACTCCCTTTTGTCCAAGTGCTGGGCCGACTGGGGGAGCAGGGGTTGCTTTTCCAGCCTCAATCTGCAGCTTTACAATGCCAGCTACTTTTTTCTTTTTAGCCATATTCTAATCACCTCTTATGTTTTCTGGATATATTCTCCCTGTATTTCTACAGGCATCTCTCTTCCGAACATCTTTAAAACAACTCTTGCTGTCCCTTTTTCAACATCAATCTCTTCAACTGCACCTTCCATATTTTTGAAAGGACCAACAAGAATTTTAACTCTATTACCTACAGCGAAATTCAATTTCTCCTTAGCTTGCTCTTCTGTTACCCTGTTAAGAATTTTATCAACCTCTTCCTCGGTAAGTGGGGTAGGTTTTCCACTCGGACCAACAAAACCAAGCACTCCAGGTGCATTCCTAACGATATACCAAGTTTCATCAGTAAGAACCATATAAACAAGAAGGTAACCAGGGAAAACTTTCATTGTTTTTATCTTCCTCTTGTGGGTTTTTGCATCAATCTCGCTGTAATGATCAACAGGAAGCTCAACCCGGAGGATTTTATCCTCTAAGCCGTATCCTTTTCTCCTTTCATCAAGCTCAGCTAAAACTTTATTCTCAGAGCCTGAGTAAGTATGGATCAAATACCAACGTGGTTCCTTGTTTTCTATTTTTTCTTCAGCCATATCATTTAGTAATTACCTGCACTCCCTTGGCAAAAATAAAATCCCAGATTCCGATATATAAAGACCAAAAAACAATGAAGGAAATAACGACTATTGTATATTGCAAAAGCTCTTTCCTTGTTGGCCATTTGACTCTTTGGGTTAGTTCGAACCAAACGCCTCTCAAAAAATCCCTAAAAGGTACTCTTTTTGGCCTTACTGTTTGTTGTTGCTGCACATTCCTGGCTTTATCTTTCATATAGTTTGGCAGGCCCGGAGGGAATTGAACCCCCAACCCTCGGTTTTGGAGACCGATGCTCTACCAATTGAGCTACGAGCCTAAACCTTTACCTCCTTGTGTACAGTATGCCTCTTACAAGTATTGCAATATTTCTTCAACTGCAATTTCTCTTTATTAGTTTTCTTGTTTACAGTCGTTGAATAATTCCTTCTCTTACATTCAGTACATTCAAGCAAAATTATATCTTTCATCTTTCACCTGTTATTCAATCACTTTTGTGATTAC
>JAIMJY010000173.1 GCA_020692945.1 Caldisericum sp.
CCCCTTCTTCTTTCTCTCCAATTACGGCATTTAACTGATCGCGTAATTCTTGCAGTTCTGCCTTGGTTGCTAACTGTTCGCAGGTTGTCATGTAATAAGCTCCTTCCTCTTATTCACGCTTTGGTGTAATTGGCTACCGATACACCTCTGCTGTTGTAGCAGCAAGTGCTTTTGCCACACTGAACTTCACAGGTAAACCTAGGACAAATCCCTATACATCGCCAGTCAGAGGTAAGCTCCCGATTCGTTTGCGCAGTGCTGAGCAATCGTGTTCCGTTTTTATAAATCCAAATCGCCCGCCTAATCCCCCCTGGGATAACTTTCCCTGTTTGTTCACCTATGACCACGCTAACGCTACCTGGCACTGCGAAATCGGCGGCTGTCCCAAAATATTGACCAAAACCAAACAATATCCACTCTGGATCGCCGTTACTGGCGATGGTACTTAAAGATACATTTTGAACTACGATACAGCC
This sequence comes from Caldisericum sp., assembly GCA_020692945.1. Classification (GTDB taxonomy): domain Bacteria; phylum Caldisericota; class Caldisericia; order Caldisericales; family Caldisericaceae; genus JAIMJY01. The sequence goes on from JAIMJY010000173.1 coordinate 477, forward strand.
TGGGGTGTATTCTTGATATCCGTATCTTGTTTCACCAGTAAAGGGGCCGTACGCAGTAGTTTGATAAGACCAGGGCGGGTGAGCTATGCACCCCCTTGTTGTCGGGGTAAAGTAAACAGTGATGTTGTGTTCATATTTATCTGGGATAACTGTAGTAATGACTCTATAGTCATCCCCGTCGGTTCTTTTAACTAACGGCATCCCTGCAAACTGGTAGGTAATTTCTGTAACAGAAGTCCCTGGACAAGGTGGATTAACAGTGAAAGGCATATAAGTTCTTTGCTTAGCTATTACGATTCATAAGTAATTTCTCAGACTAAGTTCTCTGGATTAAAGCTGCTGTAGTCTTGTGTGTAAACAGAGAAAGTAAAGTCATGCTTTACTTGTGTTTCATCGCCTCTGGATACCAAGGCTCTTCTTATAGTGTCTGCCCCTGATACCAAAGAAACGGTTTTATCCGCAGACAATCTTATGCCAGTTACACTATCCACATAATTATTTTGATGCCAGTAAGCTAACAGAGCTGACACTATTTGCTCAGGTGCAGAGCTAGCAACGTCGTAGCTATGATACGTGCCTGTTACATTAGCCATAAGCTCTGCAACGTCAATAGTCAGAAGATTGTCACTTGTGGATAAATTATCACCAAAAAAACTAGATAGAGGCTTAGAAGGCATAGTTACAAAATTAGTATACTTGTACTAACAAAATAACTGAAGGGCGTAGACATGGCAAGTAACGATACTGAGCTGTTTCAAGATTTCTGCAAAAGATGGATTAATCGCGAGGTAAACAGACATTTTAGAGACGTATCAGAGACTGACCCTGATGGCTTAAGCAGGTCAGTACCGAGGCAATTGATTAAGCGAATCTGTCTACATAAAGACAAAGATACAATGTCTTTAACTATAGGAAGACTGCTT
>JAIMJY010000174.1 GCA_020692945.1 Caldisericum sp.
CCCCCTTCTTCTTTCTCTCCAATTACGGCATTTAACTGATCGCGTAATTCTTGTAGTTCTGCTTTGGTTGCCAAGTCTTCACAAGTAGGCATGTTAATTATTTTTATTTGTTGTAATTAAAAACTGAAATACCTTCGGAGTTATAGCAGCAAATATGAGTACCACAGTCAACCTCACAGGTATCAGGAGGGCAGCCCCCCTCTGATACGCATTCAGTAGTTATTACTGGGACTGTGTTTGCGGTACGGTTGTAAACAACCGTACCGTTGTCTTTAACCTGAAAAGTTATATTTTCTACTACTGGCTGATAAGCCAGAAAACGCCGTAGCTCACTCTTGCTTACGATTAAAACAGGAATACTCCTTCCGATATTTCCTAAAACCCTATAGCCAGGTCTAGCAGAATTGCATTCTATTTGAACAGTAGATTCCGCTGGGGGGGGTCTATTCCTTCGTTGAGCAAAATAAACATCAACTTCTCTGTTTTTGCATTCAGCTATTAGATAGTAATCCCTGTTGGAGGATTCCCAGGCTTGCGCTTCTCCTGTAAATTCATAAAGAGAGTATTCCCCGATGAATTTAGGCGTAGTGCTGCTTGAGTTAGGATCTCTAACCTCAAAATACCATTGGGAATAATTATAAGCCCCTATTACATCGTATTCATTTCCAGGAGTCTGTTCCTGTAACTCATTAGGGTATCGCCATTTGATTATAGGACGACTCCCTGATGCACAATCAACTATAGGCATACGTTCACAGAACTCCTTGCTTACCTTGTAATTTAAGAAACTACATTTAAAATTGACTGTTGCCCTGCCCACATTAATTGTGGGCGTTACTTTTGGCTTTATGCTGCTAAGAAAGTTAACCCGCATAAGGCTACTTGATATCATCAATAGCAGAAGTACCCGCTAACCCCGCGTCACTAAAGAAGTTAACTGTAAAGCTTCTTCTAAATTGATAATCGGCGAAACCCGTTTTTGTCATCAGCAAACAGGGCAGCCCCCTCGAATATATCTGAATAATCAAAAGCTTACATAGTAAATCAACCTTGTTTGAATCTTAGTGAGTCTTTAGAAAGTGTTTAACAAAGTGTTAAACACTTTTTAGATGCCCACAAAACTAACCATAATTGCTCAAAATAATAACACCTAAAAAACAGAATTAGTATACTTGTACTAACAAAATAACTGAAGGGCGTAGGCATGGCAAGTAACGATACTGAGCTGTTTCAAGATTTCTGTAAAAGATGGATTAATCGCGAGGTAAACAGACATTTCAGAGACGTATCAGAGACTGACCCTGATGGCTTAAGCAGGTCGGTACCGAGGCAGTTGATTAAACGAATTTGTCTACATAAAGACAAAGATACAATGTCTTTAACTATAGGAAGACTGC
>JAIMJY010000070.1:0-1438 GCA_020692945.1 Caldisericum sp.
GAGCACATTTCAAAGCCAAATTTAAGGCTTAGTTCGGTTATATGACCAATATTTTAATGTTCAATGAGGCGAATTACCACTTCAATCTCTTCCGAAGAATTTTCCAGGGTTGGAATGGTAATTGTTGCACCCTTAATAGTTTTTATGGAATTCTCGATTGCCGAAAGATTATTCGGGTTGAGCTTAAACGTTATTATCTTTGCAGGTGTTAAAATGGTGCTTGGTGTTGTTTCTGACGGTTCTAGTTCTGGATTTTCAACTGAAACGACCGTCCCATTAGCCTTAAGGATATTTAAAACGTCTTTCTCTGAATCTTTGCTTATCGTAACATCAATTGAAGGAATGGCACTATTTGCAGAAAAGCTCCTCATGCCACTATCCGGGGTTTGAACAGTGCCAACTTTCATTTGTGGCTTAAAAGAAAAGCTCTTTATTAATAGTGCAGATATCACAACAACTGCAACGAGTGATAAAGTATAGACAAATCTAATATTTAAAAGCCGTTTTGTGCTTTTTGCAATGACGCTTGCACTTATATCAGGGGCACTAACCTGCATATCGCCAAGGATGTCTTTTATAGCCAAGAGTTGTTCATAATAAATTCTATCCTCAGGGGTTTCCCTGAAGTCTCTTTCGATTTCCTCCTTACCAACTCTGCCATCAACATATTCTGAAATTTTTTCTTTCATCACAGTTTAGACTTCCAAACTCCGTAAAAAGTTCCAAGAATTTTTTATTCCTTTGTAATCTGCGATCTTTCTCAGCAGATTCCAGAAGAGTAAATCCATTGAAAAGGAGCGTGAATTGGAGAAGAATAAATCTGCACTCTTCTTCAGCAAATTAAATTCTGTCAAAAAAATTACTTTTAAGAATTGCATCTCTAAGTTTCTCCCTTGCGCGTGCTAATCTTGAGCGAACAGTTCCAATTGGTATATCAAGAAAAGCTGCGGCTTGCTCATAGGTCATTCCATGTATATCAACGGATGTTATCGCTTCACGGTCTTCTTTATCAAGTGTTTTCATCCCCTCGAATATTATGTGTTTCTTGTCGTCAAAAGCGTATTCTTGAGGTTCAAGCGTAGAAACATCATTGCCAAGGGGACGAACTTTATTCATCCGCTTGAGTTCATCATTGAGGACGTTCATAGCAATTCTATAAAGCCACGTTGAAATGTTTGCCTCTTTCTTAAAACTCGCTATGTATTTAAAAGCGCGCAGAAAAGTTTCTTCAAGAACATCTTTGGAGAGATCCATGTCACGTGCAACTTGAAAAATGGCATTAAAAATTAGTTCCTGGTACTTTCTTACGAAAGCTTCTCTCGCAGAAATCTCGCCCTTTTTCAGCTTTTCTATTAAATAGTTGTCTTCCATTAGAATATTATAATCGCAAAGGCGGCGAATACAAAGGAGTTAATCGCAAAGGCGGCGAATACAAAGG
>JAIMJY010000070.1:1547-4700 GCA_020692945.1 Caldisericum sp.
GCGGCGAATACAAAGGAGTTAATCGCAAAGGCGGCGAATACAAAGGAGTAAAATGATTTTTGATATAATAAAAATATGAAATATCTATTTTCTGCATTAATTTGTTTTTTCATGGGGTCAGTGCCTTATGCGTATATAGTTGGAAGGATAACAAAGCACGTTGACATAAGGAACTACGGAAGCAAAAATCCAGGCGCTGGAAATGTCTTCCACCTGATAAGCTGGCGTGCAGGAATAGTTGCGCTCGTTGGAGATGTTTCCAAAGGAATCATAGCGCTTTTGATTATCACGACTTTGTACCATTTTCCTCCTTCTCTTCTCACCTGTTTCGGGCTACTTGCTGTGCTTGGACATGTGTTCTCGCCTTTTCTTCGATTCAAAGGAGGTAAGGGCGCAGCAACAACTGGAGGAATTTTCCTCTTTATACTTTTTGTTGCATTTAATGCAAAAGAAGCATTCGCCATTCTATTAATATTATTTATAATATGGGTTTTGCTGATTATAGTCACGCACTCTCAGGTCGTGTCACTTGCGATAACCCTTCCAATATTCACGGCTATAATTTTTTGGGTATCAAAAGATATAATTTTCTCACTGTCAGCTCTCGCATTTGCACTCGTGGTTGAGTTTTTTGGAATTGATTCTTTGAAAAGAGAGTGGAAGTCGTCCTACGACAAATATTTGAGCAAGCTCCGTAAGCACTCTTGACGGTAGTGCATTAAATCGTATAATCATATGTGCAGATAATGATTACAGAGGAGTAAATTGTTTAAGTGCCGGAGTGGCGAAACTGGCAGACGCGGCGGACTCAAAATCCGCAGGGGTTAAGAGCTCCATGTGGGTTCAATTCCCACCCCCGGCACCAATTTTATTCCGGGTTAATCATTTGAGAAGGAGCAACAATTACAAAAGGGTAAAATTTATTACGATAATTTGGCTAACCAACGTATAATCGTAAAGGCAGCGATTTAATTTTCTGTAAGCTGCAATCTTCGTGAGCAGGTTGCAAAGGAGTAAATATCGATGTGAGAATTAGGGTAAATTTTGTAAGGCCTTTTGAAACTTCATATATAGGTCACCTTGACCTCAAGACAACAATAGAAAGAGGTTTGAGGCGAACAATGGTCTCTGTCAAATATACGGAGGGGTTCAATAAAAGAATTAAACTTGAAATGGGCTTTCCGCTAAGCGTCGGAATGGTTGGAGAAGACGAATATTTTGATTTCTACCTTAACGAATTAGTAGAGCTTGAGGCGATTGCAGCAAAACTCGAAAAAGCGTTCAGCGGAATCATCTCGATAAAGGGCCTGAAAGAAATTCCAGATAATTCTCCTGCAATAACATCTTTTGATGCAATTCTTGTAAACATTATCTATGCAGAACTCGAAATCGACTATCCGGAGCAAGCCATCGAGGAAACAATAAAACAAATTTTTGAAAACAGGAAGATAGTTGTTTCAAGAGATGGAAAGGAACGTGAGGTGCGCAAGTTTATAGAGCGAGCGGAACTTTTCAAAAAAGTTGGACTCGATATCGAACTGCTATTTTCAATCTTTTTCACGCATAGCGGAAGTATAAGAGTTGACGAATTTCAGCAAATGTTAAAAGGACGAGGGCTTCGTATCAATTTTAAATTTGCTGTGCGTAAAAGGACATCTGTATTATACAAAGGCAAAATCCTTTCGCCATTTGACTTCTAACTTTTCACTCCTCTGTAACCTACTCACGAAGATTGCAGGTTTACTTCTTTGAAATCCACATTCTTCCTCGGTGGATTATAAGCCTCAATCTGTTTATGCCAATAGACATATCTTGAGCAATTTCGTTTAGCAAATCTATTTCTTCCTTCCCAAAGGCATTCTTTTTATGAGAGAAGACATTAAGAGAACCTATAACCTCATCTGAGTAGATCAGAGGTAATGCGATGGTTGACTCATATCCTCTCTTCAAGGCTTTTTTCCTCCACGGCTCGAAAATTGGATCGGTCTCAATATCGTTTACTACAACTGGTCTGTTCGTCTTGATTGCAAGCCTTGTTGGTCCTTTGCCCTGTTCAGAATCGTCGATTGTAACCTTGATACTTTTTAGGTAACCGTCTTCGAAACCCGCAGAGGAGACAGGCTTAATTTTAAAGGAATTTGGGACTTTAAGCCCTACCCATACAAATTTCACAAAGTCAAGCCCTGTAATCTTGCCACATACTCCCTGCAAAAAAGCATTTTCATCTTCCGCTCTTAGAATCATATTAGCGATTTCACGCATTAAAATCTGTGATGAAATAAGGCATTTTATTTCCTCTTCCTTCTTCTTAATATCTGTTATGTCCTCAACTGCCGCAACATCGTATAGAAAATTTCCCTTTTCGTCCTTAATTATTGATGAGACAGTCATTCTTACCCAGAAGGTAGTTCCATCTTTTCTTATGTAACGCTTCTCTTGCTTATAGCTTTCTATTTCCCGCTTAACTAGTCTGTCGTGTAACTCAACATCTTTAGCAAGATCGTCTGAATAAGTATAGTCAGACCACTTCATTCTTAAAAGTTCCTCTTTTGAGTAACCAATCATTTGTAAGAAAACATGGTTTGTATCAATAATATTTTTATCTTTGTCTGAAATCACGAGCCCGATAGCAGTATTTTCAAAAATAGCTTTGAACCTTTGCTCAATTTTTCTTTGTTCCGTTATGTCTAATGAAACGTCAATAATTTTATCAAATTTTCCCTCTTCATTTATAATGGGCACTCCTACTCCAAACCACCATCTACCGTTGGGGGTTTGGATTTCTTGTTCTTCTGTCTTTCCCGAATGAATTGCTTTGTCCACAGGACACCCTTCGCAAGGGTTACTTCTTTTATAAATGATTTCATAACAAACCTTTCCGATTAAATACGGGAGATTAACGCCAATATTCTTAAGCGCCGGCTTATTTGCGTAAAGAATGCGATGTTCATGGTCTTGAAGCATAATTAATTCAGAAAGGTTATCGAAGATTAAAGTTTCGAGCTTCCTTTCTTCCTCGAGCTTTTTGTTTGACTCTTTCCACTCAAGTGCTGAGCCAATGGTAGCGGCGAATGCTTCAAGTGCTTCCAAATCAAATGGCGAAAATTCTCTTTCACGTATACATTCGTCAAGGCCTACGAAACCCCAAGGAGT
>JAIMJY010000070.1:4818-5862 GCA_020692945.1 Caldisericum sp.
ATACATATGAGGCTACCTATGCAACAATTTGGTTCTGATAAACTTTCTGCTAAAATATTATCCAGAGTATCTCAAATATATAAAACTCATACAAATTAGAAAGGAGACGATTGAATATGAGTGTATTTAAAAAAAATATTTGTAAATCAGTAAATAAATTATTTCGTTTGCCTGTTCATCCTTTTAATCTTGAGCAAGATGGGATAAAAACTTATGCTGAGTGGCAATTTGAAAAGGGAGCAGAAACTATTAAGTTTTTCCTGGAATATTCCACAGTTGAGGAAATGTTTAAAGATAAAACTGTTCTTGATATTGGTTGCGGGGCTGCAGGCAAAACGCTTTATTATGCATCACGTGGTGTGAAAAAAATATACGGAATGGATATCATTCCAAAATACAAAGAAGAAGCACTTGCTCTTGCCATTGATAAAAGCCTCACCGATAGATTTGAGTTTGTTTTAGCAGATGCATCAAATCTATCTTTTAAAGATGAGACTTTTGACACAATAATATTGAATGACGCAATGGAGCATTTATCAAAACCTGTCGAAGTGCTCAATGAGTGCTACAGGGTTTTAAAATCAAAAGGTAGATTGTATATTAATTTTCCACCTTATTATCATCCCTATGGTGCTCATTTAAGCGATTTGATGGGTATCCCATGGGTACATATTTTTTTTGATGAGGACACATTAATTGGCGTTTATAAGGATCTGGCAAAAAATTTGCCTGATGGCGAGGAAAGAATAAAATTCAGAATTTCAAGGGATAAAGAAGACAAAGAGTTTCTTTCGTACATAAACAAAATGACTATAAAAAAATTTAAATCTATATATCCAGATACGAAATTGTCTTTAGTATATTACAGGGAAGTTCCTTTGAGAAATTTCCTAATGTTATTTGTAAAAATTCCGACGTTAAAAGAGTTTTTTTCTAAAATGGTGGTTGCAATATTTGAAAAATAGTGGGTGATCCCTTTTTTTGGGGTGGATTTCAAGTAGGTTTTGATGATTCAATTCGCCTAAAATATATGGAACGTGAACA
>JAIMJY010000175.1 GCA_020692945.1 Caldisericum sp.
TCACTTTTATGGCACTTATGAAAAATTTAAGATAATGATTGAGCTCCTCGTCCGTCAAACTTTTCATTTTTTCTTTTATTACCCAAAATCCCTGATCCGTATAACTATATTAATATCTGGATTAGGAATTCACTTCACATTTCCGGTTTCAGTATGTAGCTTACATAGTTATAATTATAACTAAGGAGAAATTAAAGTTAGGAGCATCAACAGAGAATTTTCAAGTCATATAGTTGTAAAATAATGGGATTTTAGGTTATTAAGTTCGCAAAACCTAAAATCTCTTTTTCTGAATAAGGTTTTGCCTTTTCTGTCCTCAAAGATTCAAGTTCGTTCAAAAAATCGTCTTTTTTCGCCTTCAATTCCTCCAGTCGTTCTTCGAGAAGTTTTTGATTGAAGCCGTTTTCTATTGCCTTGTAGATGTTATTTATCTTTGAGTCTATTCTTCTAATTGATTCTCTTATGCTTTTGCTTTTGTTTTTAGCCTCTTCTCTTACATCATCATATTCCTTATGCATGTTGCTGACTATCTTTTCTATATTCTCAGGTGAAAGAAGTTTATCTGTTAACAGGTTGACAACGTAATCCTCAATCAAGGGTGCCTTCAACGCTATATTTGGACATGCTTTCTTTGAAAGCTTATCCTTCTTGCCGCACACGTAATAACTTGTTTCGTACTTTTTATCTTCACGCACTTTGCTCTTTCTCGCATAGATGTAATTTGAACCGCACAGCCCGCACTTGATTAATCCGGAGAGAGTATGAGTCCTTCTCAAACTTTTTGGACTAACTTTCTTTCTCTCTTCAAACATTTTTTGAACGATGTCAAAATCTTTTTTGTCGATTATTTTAGGAATTCTCCCATCAATTCTTACCCAGTCTTTTTTGTCTTTGTATTTTTTGCCTCTCGTCTTTTTGTCGTACTTGTTCCATATGAGAGTTCCAGCGTAGGCTTCATTTCTCAATATTCCTCTCACGGTAGACGGTGAAAATGAGTTGCTCCTATTCGTCTTTAACTCTTTTGCATTAAGCATTCCAGCAATTTTCTTCAATCCGTATCCTTTGAGGAAAAGTTCGTAGATTTCTTTTACTGCATTTTCGCTCTCTTCGTCAATCTCTAGAACTTTTTTCTTTCCTTCCCCGTTCTTGATTTCAAGTACTTTATAGCCAATTGGAGGTACCCCGCCGTTCCAGAAGCCCTGAGTTGCATTTTCACGCTGGCCTCTGAATGTTTCTCTTGCAAGGTTGGATGAATAAAACTCGTTAATCACCTCAATAATTCCCTCCAAAAGTTTTCCCTCTGGCGTGTCTTCTTCAAGAGGTTCTGTCACTGAAATGACTTTTATTCCCTTTTTCCTCAGAAGTAATTTGTAGGTTAT
>JAIMJY010000176.1 GCA_020692945.1 Caldisericum sp.
AAGGAGCTAAAAAATGGACAACAAAAATTACTGCTTAGTGATAATTGACATGCAGTACGATTTTCTCGAAAAGACCTCTTCTCTTTTTGTGAAAGGCGGACCTCAAATTATCGATAATCTTGCAATACTTTTGGAGTTTGCAAGGAAACATAACCTTCCACGAATATTTATGAGAAGGCTTCATAGGGAGGACGGCGCTGATGTTGACAAGTCAAGAATTGAGCTTTTTAAGACAACTGGCGGATTTCTGATTGAGGGAAGGCATGGGATAGAGATTGTCAATAAGCTGAAACCCAAAGAAGGCGAAATCGTCATCACAAAGAAACGCTGGTCGGCTTTCTTTGCTACCGAGTTGGATTTAATACTTCGAAGAAAAGGCATTGACACATTAATAATTGGAGGCGTGCAAACTCCGAACTGCATAAGGGCAACGTTTACAGATGCAATTTCTCTTGATTACAATGTCATTATCCTGGAAGACGGCACTGCCTCCAATTCAGAGGAAATTCAGAGAGCGAATCTTATCGATATGCAAAATATGGGCGGAAAGGTTATGAGTGTTAAAGAGACTATTAATTTACTGGAACATTAAAAGAAGATAAGAACCATTAGAGCAATTTTCCTAAGAAATAAATTACAAAGAGTATTAAAAAAAGCGTCAGTCCAATAAGCCCAATGATTGTGGAATTGCTTACCCTTGCTTCTCTTTCTTTCATTTCTAAATGCATAAGCTCGGACTCCCCGTGTTGGAGCAACGGAAATGCTCCCCATTGCAATGGACTGCGGGACGTAAAGAGTGTAAATATTAGACAAGCTGCAGCTTCCCAAAAAATAGTATTAAGATAATTTCTCATAACAAATTTTTTTAGGATAACGAGTACAGGTATTGGCAGTACTGCCAATACGATAGAAATTGGCAAAATGATTTTGAAGTATACTTTTAAAAATGCTTTCATACATCACCTCGTTTCTTAAATTATAGTACTTTTTCTCTTTACCCAAAAGTGCCTGTTGTTATAATCCCTATGGCAATAAACAACGAGGCTATTATGCGATTTTTACCGTAGCTTTCATGCAAGAAAATAACCCCTGCAAGAACTCCAAACACAATGCCTATCTCTCTCACAGAAATGATGTAGCTTAGGGGCGAAGACTTCATTGCATAAACAACAATCGCATATGAAAGGATAATCATTATACCTGTTAAGATTATAGCAGCAAGATTTATTTTAATCTTGCCTCTGATTAAATTCATGTTTTTTGTTGCAGCAATCATTGGCGAAAGCACAATAAAAGCAACCATCTCAAAGAAATATACATAGAGTATAGGGTTAACAATGCTTGAAGCTTTTTTATCGACAAGAGAGTAAAGGACC
>JAIMJY010000071.1 GCA_020692945.1 Caldisericum sp.
ATATGGGAAGGAGGAAAAAATGCTTGAAGCAGTAAAAGAGATTGGAAAGATAATTCTAAAGAAATCTGGGCGGTCTGGGCTACAAACGCTCATTGAGGACCCAAATGCAAATGGAAAGTATCCGCATGTTTGTGCAATAATTCTAACTCCCGGAAATCCTATGCATTTCGTTAATGTTCAAGTTGAAGACTATTCGCACGATAAAAAGGAGCTTTATCTATACAGAAAATGGAATGCGAATGGGCCTAATTTTTCACCTACAGCACTTTTTGTCGAGGCAGAGAAAACATTCAAAAATAAAATCCTTGGCTACTTTAATAAGATAGGACATGAGCTAAAGGATTTAAATCTTACAGACGACGAGAAGAGTTTTATTGATTCAGCTTTTTCCTGCTTAAAGGATAGTCAGGATACAATTATCAAATTGCTCTCAGAAGAAAGAGAAAAGTATAAAAAAGAACGTTTAATTATTACGCTCAAATTTAAAGAAGGTGAAGTTGTCCGGTACATAGGCGAATGCGATATATTTAAAAACATATTATCAAAACTTTCAGATAAGGACGCTCATTCCCTTTTTCACGAAAATGGGGTTTGTTCTGTCTGCGGAGAGAAAAAAGACGTCGTCTTAGGTGATATCAATGTGTATAAATTCTACACAACAGATAAGCTTGGTTTTATTGCAGGTGGATTCAGAAGGGAAGATTCTTGGAAGAACTTTCCCGTCTGTCCAGACTGCAAGGCCTACCTTGAAGAAGGAAAGCGGTATGTATCTCAAAATTTGACGTTCAATTTTTCAGGGATAAAATATCAACTTATCCCAAAGTTCATATTAGGAAAAGAAATGTTGCCTGAAGAAGCTTTAGAGATGTTTACCAATCAGGATAAACTTATAAGCCTCAAAAAAGAGACTAAGCAATTAATTGCTAACGATGAACTGGAGATACTTTATTACCTAAAAGACTTAAAAGATTCTTTGACTCTCAATTTTCTTTTCATTGAAGTTGGAGGTGTTACCCCCGCAGAGAAAATTCTCGCACTCATTGAAGATGTCCTACCTTCACGCTTAATGGATATATTTAATGCAAAAGATTCTGTTGACAAAATTTTTAACAGCAAATTTACATTTGGCACAATAAGGAGCTTTTTTAGAAAAAGTGACGAAGCGAAAAGAAATAATGACCTTGACGGTTATTTTCTTGATATTGTCAATAGGGTTTTTAAATGTAGACGCATTGACGAAGACTTTTTGTACCAGTTTTTAATAAGAAGAGTAAGGGAGGCGTTTGTTAACATCAATAATGAAAGCAGCACAAGTATATTTTATTTTTCAATGAAAGACGCCATGATGGTTGTAAAATTTCTGGAAAAATTATCTTTAATAAAAATGGAGGAGGTAACTATGGAAGAAAGAATTTTTGACGATTTCTTTAAGAAATTTGAAAACACCTTTGAAACTCCACTTAAAAGGGGCTTATTTCTTTTAGGCGTGCTTACGCAACTTCTATTGAATAAACAATCTGCAGATAGAGGCAGCACACCATTTATGAAAAATCTTAAAGGATTAAAGATGCGAGAATCGGACTTCAAGGGGTTGCTGCCAAAGGTACAAAACAAATTAATGGAGTACGATAAGTTTAGATCGGGGGAAAAGAAATTAGCAGGCGAAGTTTCTTATTACCTGCTTCTTGCAGGAGACAATTGGAAAATGGGCACAGATGAAATAAACTTTTATTTTGCTTCTGGTATGAATCTTGCACAGGAAATTGCAAATATTATCTATAATAAAACTGCTACCGCAGAAGCGGTAAGCAAAGATTAGAGGAGGGTAATATGATTAAAGAAAGGCGAGAAGTTTTATTTCTCTATGATGTGAGCTGGGCAAACCCAAATGGAGATCCGCTCGATGAAAACAAGCCACGCATTGATGAAGAGACGCTCATCAATTATGTTACAGACGTAAGATTAAAAAGGACTATAAGGGATTATATTCACGATTTTAAGAAGCAAGAAATTTTCATTAGAGAAGAAAGAGTAGAAGGGGATGAAGGCGAAAAAAAGAAAGAGCTAAAAACAAAAGACGAGCTTTACAAAGCTTATGGTTCGCCTTCGAAAGTGCTTGAGAAATGCATTGATATCAGGTTATTCGGAGGAACATTTGCATTAAAGAGGGGGAAAAAGGAAAAAGAAGAAGGAGAAGAAAAGAAAGAAGATAAAAATCAATTTGCACTTACGGGGCCAGTGCAATTTAAGTACGGTCATTCTCTTCATAGGGTAAAGCTCGAATTCGTTAAAGGTACCACCGTAATGCCTGCAGGCGAGAAAAAAGAACAAGGCACGTTTACTGAGAGGTACATATTGCCTTATTCGCTTATTGCCTTCTATGGTGTTGTAAACGAAAATGCCGCAGAGAATCAAAACATCCTGCTAACAGATGAAGATTTGGAATTGATGCTTGAGGGTATGTGGGAAGGTACTAAGAATCTTTTATCCACATCGAAAGTGGGGCAAATGCCAAGATTTTTACTTGAAGTTACTTATAAAGAGAAAAATTATCATCTTGGTGAACTTGACAAGCGAATCAAATTAGTAAGCGACAAGAGGGACGAAGAGATTAGGGATATTTCTGAAGTTTCAATTAATGCAACAGAGCTTGTAAATGCACTTTTGGAGAATTTAGATAAAATTTCAGGAATAAAATATAAGATTGATGAAAGGTTAAAAATGCTCTACAATGGTAAAGAGCTGAATCTCAAAGAGGTGTTCAAAGGAATTAATGTAGAGGAAATTCACTTTTAAAGGGTAGATATGAAAGTATTAGCGTTTGATATCTTTGGCGATTTTGGCCAGTTTAGAAAGTATTACACTACCTCTTCTATTCTGACGTTTTCATTTCCACCTCCTCCTACAGTCAAGGGGATGCTTGGTGCTATTTCAGGTAGCCCGAAAGATAAATACCTTGACGAATTTAAGAACACTCAGGTTGCGATAAGGATAATACACCCAATACAGAAGATCCGGTTCGGTTTGAACTATATTAATACAAAAGGTAATTATTTTACTCTAACAAGGAAAAACGGACATCAACCAAGAACACGGATACCAGCTGAGTTTTTGAAATCTCCTTCTTTCAGAATCTATGTTAGTGACAGTGACGAAATCTTATCGAAACTTACCGAAAATATCCAGCAGCATAAATCTTTTTACACATTGTCTCTGGGCTTGAGCGAACTTTTAGCAGACTACAGGTTTGTGGGCCTGTTTAAAAGTGATCTGGTTGAAAATAAAGAGGCCGAAATTGTTACAATGGTCCCTCTGGATATTATTACTGATATTAAATTTGAAGAAGGCAAGCGATACCAGAAAGAGAAGATTCCAGCAGATATGGACAGTGAAAGAGTTGTTAATCGGTACAAGGATGTAGTATTTGAAGTTGATGGTAAAACAATTAAAGCAATGGTGAAGCATTATCGATCATTTGAAAATGGCGAAGCTATTACCTTCATCTGATTTATACTCCCATCTTGGCAAACCCCTCGAGGCTCATCTCATTTCCGTTGCAGAAATTGCCCAGGGCATAATTAATGATGCGCCAATTAGATTTGACAGCAAATACAGTAAGTACAAATACAGTAAGGACAAATTAAAACGAGTTGCATATTTATGTGGGCTTACTCACGACATTGGTAAGTCCACACCTTATTTCCAAGATTACTTATCTAACAAGAGCTCAAACACTGATAAATCTCTTACAAAACATTCTTTGCTTTCCTCCATAGTGACTTTTGCCGCAATTAAAAAAGAATTTCCAGATGATTGGTTTTTGCAAGTTGCAGGGTTTCTTGCTGTAAAGCACCATCACAGCGATTTGAGAAATGTAGTAAGCGATATTATTATTGACGATGATAGAGATATTCTTTATAAGCAAATTGAAAGTATTGATGAAGAGAAACTAAAAGTACTGTCAAATATTCTTCAAAGTCACGGCCTCCCTTTCGATATTTTGATAAATAGCTTGAAGCAAATGGTGTCAGATTTCTTAAATCCAACCAACTTTTTCAAACTCAAAGGAAAGCTTCGTCATGTTGGAGAAGAAACAAAATACAGCTTTTACCTCATTGTAAATCTTCTGTACTCATCACTTCTTGATGCAGACAAAACAGATGTAGTAATAGGCACATCGCCATCAAGGGCTGACATACAATTAACGCCAGATTTAATAGATAGATATAAATTGCATAAAAATTTTAAAAACGATAATTTAAACGCTCTGAGAGAACAATTGTACAATGAAGTGCTTTCACATAGCATTGACGTTAACCAAAAGATTTATTCTTTGACTGCTCCTACTGGTCTTGGCAAAACTTTTACAGTATTGTCGTTTGCTTTTAAATTACGAGAAAAGCTAAAGCGAGAAAAAAATTTTACTGCCCATATTATTTACTCTCTTCCTTTTTTGAGCATCATTGATCAAAATGCCTCAGAAATAGAAAACATTTTTAATTCTAACGGCATCATGCCTACCTCTGACATTTTCTTAAAGCATCACCATCTGTCAGAAATTAAATATGAAACAACTGATGATGAGTTAAGTACCGACGAAGCAGAGATTTTGATAGAAGGCTGGCATTCCGAAATTATCATTACAACTTTTATGCAACTGTTTTTTACTCTATTATCAAACAGAAAAAGCACACTTCGTAGGTTAAATAAACTTGCAGGAAGCATAATTATCCTTGACGAAGTGCAGTCTATTCCTGTAAAATACTGGCTCATAACAAAGGAAATAATAAGTGAAATGGCAAAAACTATGAACTGTTATTTTATTTTTGTTACAGCAACTCAGCCACTTATTTTAGATTCAAATGCAGTGAGCCTTGCAGAACCTTCCAAATATACGAAAGAACTGAACAGAGTAGTTATAAATGTAGATATCGGTTTGCCTGTCACAATAGAAGAATTCGCAAACAAAGTAGAATTGGAAAAGAGCAAAACTTACTTATTTATACTCAACACCATTAATTCGGCAGAACAATTGTATAACATTTTAAATAAAAATACTTCTCAACCTATGACGTTTCTTTCTACTCATGTTATTCCAAAAGAAAGACTCAAGCGAATCATGAAAATAAGAGAGGGAAAGTGGAAAATTGCTGTTACAACGCAGCTTGTTGAGGCAGGCGTTGATATTGACTTTGAAATTGTCTATCGGGATATTGCCCCTTTTGATTCAATAGTCCAATCCGCAGGAAGGTGTAACAGGAATGGACAAAAAAATGGAGAAATGTTTATCGTAAATCTAAAAGATGGAAGAAAAAGTTTTTCCCGCTATATATATGATTCAACCCTTCTTGATGCAACAGAAAGAATCCTGAAAGATAAAAAAGAAATAAAAGAAGGAGAATTTTTAGAAGTTGTTTACGAATACTACAAAATAATAAACGAACTCAAAAGCCAGGATGAGTCAAAATCAATTTTGGATGCAGTTTACAGATTGAAGTATACTTCAAATGATGGTTCTCCCTCGATTGAATCATTCAACTTGATAGATGACAAAGTTCCAAGAATTGATATTTTTGTGGAGATTGACGATGAAGCTAAAGCAATTTTTAAGAAATTTCAAAGGTTAAAGGAAATAAAAGAAATTTTTGAAAGGAGAGCTGCCTTCAGGGAAATCAAATCTCAATTTTATCAGTTTGTTATTTCTGTGCCGAAAACGGTACAAAACATCCCACCAGTTATATCT
>JAIMJY010000005.1:0-10460 GCA_020692945.1 Caldisericum sp.
TTCGAATCCTGTTTCGCCCACCATAAAGTGATATAGTGCGTGTTGCAAAAAATTTTGAATTTTGTTATAATTACTGGTGAAATAGCAGCAATTATAAAGGAGTAAATTCCTTTGATGCGGGGTCGTGGTGTAGCGGTTTAGCACGCTGGCCTGTCACGCCGGAGACCGTGGGTTCGAATCCCATCGATCCCGCCAATAAAAAAACATGCGGGAGTAGCTCAGAGGTAGAGCACTGCCTTGCCAAGGCAGCTGTCGCGGGTTCAAGTCCCGTCTTCCGCTCCATTTTTATTTATAGAGCACTAGCCGGCGTAGCTCAGTGGTAGAGCGGCTGATTCGTAATCAGCGGGTCGTCTGTTCAAGTCAGATCGCCGGCTCCACGATAATATGTTATTTTTTTGGAGGTTGAAATGGAAAGCTTTGCTGTAGTTGTTTTATTAGGCGTAGCAGCTTTGATTACTGCAGTGGGTATTGCACTCTCGGTTCTCAAAAAAGATCCTGGAAATGAAAAGATGGTTAAAATTTCTAAGGCAATTCAAGATGGAGCTCTTGCCTTCCTGCTGGAAGAATATAAAACAATGGCTTTATGGTGGATTATTTTTGCAATAGTGATAGGGGTTGTTGTTTCTCCAATTGTTTCGGCAAGCTTTCTTTTGGGTGCCTTGTTTTCTATACTTTCTGGTTTTTTTGGCATGTTTATTGCAACGAGGGCAAATGGAAGAACCACCCAGGCTGCAAGGAAAAATATTGGTGAAGCTTTGAATATTGCTTTCTCAGGTGGCTCTGTAATGGGGCTTACGGTAGTAGGGCTTGGAGTACTGGGTTCTGTAATTGTTTATCTCATTTCATCTAAGTTTTTTGCACAAACGATAAATCCAATGGTTGTAACAACAGGATATTCTATTGGCGCAAGTTTTGTTGCTCTTTTTGCGAGAGTTGGCGGAGGAATCTATACGAAGGCAGCAGATGTTGGAGCTGACCTTGTAGGAAAAATTGAAGCTGGTATCCCAGAAGACGATCCTCGAAATCCTGCCGTTATCGCAGATAATGTTGGTGATAATGTTGGTGATATTGCGGGCATGGGTGCAGATTTATACGAATCCTATGTTGGCTCGATTGTTGCTGGCCTTATACTCGGCAATATTGCCCTTGGCTCGACAGGTGTTCGTTTTGTTTATCTTGTGGCTGCTTATGGAATACTTGCCTCAGTTATTGGCATATTTTTTACCTTTCTCTCTACACGTTTAAAGATGAGTCCTCAAAAGGCTCTTAATTCAGGTACGATTATTGCAAATATCTTTGTGATAATTTTTGTGTTTTTCATTTCAAAATCAGTTACAGGAAGTTTGCGCGGATTTATTGCCATTGTCGCAGGGCTTGTTGTTGGACTTGCCATAGGTTTTATTACCCAGTACTATACAAGCAGCAAGCCAATTCGTGATATTGCTGCATCTTCTCAAGAAGGTGGAGCTGCTACCACCATTCTTTCTGGAATGGCAGTTGGTATGGAAAGTACATTTTTTCCCGTTGTCTTTATGGGAGCAGGTATCGTTGTTTCATATATTTCCTCAGGACTTTTTGGCATCGCCCTTGCAGGGCTTGGAATGCTTGCAACGCTTGGAATCAGCCTGAGCGTTGATGCTTATGGACCTATTGCAGATAACGCAGGAGGCATCGCAGAGATGTCGGGGCTTCCTGAAGAGGTTCGGGCACGCACTGATACGCTTGATTCACTCGGCAATACGACAGCCGCAATGGGTAAAGGTTTTGCGATTGGATCTGCGGCACTTACAGCGCTTGCCTTGTTCTCGTCTTATCTTAATTCAGTCAATTTGACCACTCTTAATATGCTCTCTCCTTATACGTTGACTGGTGCACTTGTTGGCGCTTCTTTACCATTTGTCTTCTCTGCTTTTGCAATCAGTGCTGTTAGTAGCACCGCAAGATTCATGGTTGAAGAAGTGAGGCGCCAGTTCAGAGAAATAGTTGGACTCATGGAAGGCAAAGCTGACCCTGATTACAAGCAATGTATTGCAATAAGTACAAAAGGTGCGCTTAAAAATATGATAAAACCTTCTGTTATTGCTATTGTTGCGCCGTTTGTTACGATTTTTATATTTGGAAAATTTGGCAAAGAGGCTCTTGGAGGAATGTTAGTCGGGTCTCTCATGAGCGGGGTTATTCTTGCAATTTATATGGCAAATGCTGGAGCAAGTTGGGATAACTCAAAGAAATTTATTGAGCAAGGCAATTTTGGAGGAAAAGGTTCGGAAGCTCACAGAGCGAGTGTTGTTGGCGATACGGTTGGCGACCCGCTCAAAGATACGGCAGGCCCATCTATTAACATTCTTATTAAGTTAATGGCAACTATATCTCTTCTCTTTGGGCCTTTCTTAACGAAATTTATGTAAACGGAGATGATAAAATGAAATTTAAAAAAATTATTAAACAGGTTTTGATATGGGTAGCAGTTATTTTTATTGCAGTAATTGGTTATTTTGTTGTTAGCGTTTCAAAGAATTTGAGTTTCATCAATTCAAATTCTCAAGCGCAAACGCCCCTTGATTTAACTAAGAGCATTAACATTCTTATTCTTGGCACTGACCAACGAACCCCTGATGAGGGTGCTCGAACCGATACTATGATTCTTGTGAACATTGACCCAAAAACAAAAAAGATAAATCTTATGTCCATTCCAAGAGATTCAGGTGTTGAGATACCAGGGCATGGATTTGACAAAATTAATTCTGCCTTTAACTCTGATTATTTTGAAGACGGAGGTCCTAACCTTAGCGTTAAAACAGTAGAAAGTATTCTTGGGTTGAAAGAAGGTTCTATACAATTTTATGCAGTTGCCAACTTCGAAGGATTTAAAAAAGTTATTGATGCCCTTGGAGGCGTGGACATTAACGTTAAAGAGAGGATGAGATACTACTCTTATACTGGTGATGTAAAAATTGACCTTATGCCTGGCCTACAACATCTTGATGGAGAAAAAGCTCTCGAATATGCTCGTTTCAGATACGATGCTTACGGGGATTTTGCCGTTGACGAAAACGGAGACGTGAAAGGAAGAGTTGAAAGACAGGAGGAACTTATTAAGGCAATTGTCAACCAAACGAAAGATATAAGAACAATATGGAGATTTCCTGCTGTAGCGCAGGCAATAGGCGAAGCTATAAAAACAAATTTAACGCCAGGACAAATAACTAAACTTGCCTTACTTTTAAAGGATACG
Source organism: Caldisericum sp. (assembly GCA_020692945.1). GTDB lineage: Bacteria > Caldisericota > Caldisericia > Caldisericales > Caldisericaceae > JAIMJY01. The sequence continues at coordinate 3,236 of JAIMJY010000005.1, forward strand.
ACTGACAAAGAAGTTAATATCGTGAATTTCCCCGGGAAACTTGACTACATTGATGATATATCATACGTTGTCCCTGATCTTGACAAGCTAATAGAAATAGGTAAGACCTACTTCAGCGTCTCCTCTAATTAATGATATTGTTAGCCTCGGGATTTTGTTTTTAGAAAAGGACATGAGAAAGTCAGTCATTGCGAACATGCTCCATTGTGTGAATTGTGCTAACAGTCTCGACCGACAGAAAAATCTTCCTGACTTGTTTCTGGAGTACCTTTTGTAAAGTTATGGTTTGTCTCTTCCATACGACAGGGGAATCCTTTTACTCACGTTTCGGTCTCTTCTTTTGGTCTTATTGTTGCGTTTTTGATGAAAATTTACCTGTTTTTATGGCAGAATGTCAAAAATAAGAAGGCTGATTTTAAGCCACTTCTTTAAAAATCTATCTTCAAAAACAGTACCAAGAAACCCGCATTTTATGGTTGGGAGCTCCAAAACTCGCATCAATACTTATAAAAAATACCCCATTCTTTTGCGTTTTAAGGGGTAGTCTAAAGAGTTTTTGAACTTTTTGTATCTACCAAAAAATATCACCTCAAAATACCCCCTTAGATTACAAAATAGGAGATGTGTCTTACAACCCTTATAAAACCTGATGTTGCCCCTGCTAATTTTGGATAAAACGACTTTACAAATTTGGCATTTAGGTTAATTATTAAATTGAATTTGTTATGGAAAGACTCGACTCCCATTTTTATAGGTGGAAAAGGTCCCTTGTCTTTAACATGGTTTATATCACTATCTTTGATTTTGTAAACTTTCTTTAATTTTCTTTATTCCAGTCTCAACGTCCTTGTTTTAGTTAAGTGATTTAAAATGCTATAACAATAAGAGAAGGAGATGCAAGATGAAGGAGTTAAAGAAAAGTGTAACCAAAAAAGTGACAACTTATAGAGTCACTAAAAAGCCTATGGAGTTTTTCGTTAATGAAGAACAGGCTGGTTACAACCAAAAAAAGCCTTTCACAATTTATTATGATAATCCAGAACACTCTATACGTCTTCTCAAAGGCGATTGTATAGAAGTTTTAAATCGGGCTAAAGAAAATTGTGTTGATATGATTTTTGCGGACCCTCCTTATTTTCTTTCAAATGGAGGAATTACCTGCCATGCTGGTAAGATGGTATCTGTTAACAAAGGTAAATGGGACGAATCTAAAGGCGTAATAGAGAATCATAAATTTTCACTTGAATGGCTTAAAGCCTGTCAAAGGATTTTAAAGCCTAATGGAACTATTTGGGCATCAGGAACAGCTCATATAATTTATTCAGTCGGATTTGCAGTGCAAGAGCTTGGAGTATTATCATTATGAAACAATACGAAGCTGTAATAAGAGTAATGGAAAAAAATGGCGGGTTTGCAACGCTAGGTTATTTAAATCAGAATGTACTAAAATTAGATGGATGCGAGTGGAAAACCAAAACTCCTTTTGCGAGTATTCGCCGTATAGTTCAGGATGAACGCCTTTTCTTCAAGATACGCCCCGGTCTGTGGGCGCTGAAGCATTATAAAAATAAACTACCACCTGAGATTTTCTCGGTAGAAGATCAGCCAAAGGCAAAACAGGAAGAATATTCTCATACTTACTATCAGGGCTTGCTTGTTGAGTTAGGGAATTTTAAGAAATATAAAACATTTGTTCCCAGTCAAGATAAGAATAAGATTTACCTTAACAAGAAGCTATCTGAGATTGTTAGTGTTCCGGAAAGTTTCAGATTTGGTTACGAAAAAATAGTTAAATCAGCACAGACTATTGATGTCATATGGTTCAATGAGAGAAACATGCCTGCGAGTTTTTTTGAAATTGAACATTCAACAAATATTCAGAATTCTCTACTGAAGTTCGTTGAACTTCAGGATTTTTATGCTAGATTTTGCATAGTTGCAGATGAGGTCAGGATAAGAGAGTTTCAGGCAAAATTGTCTTTACAAGCATTTACACCTATCGGTAAACGAGTTGGATTTTGGAGTTATGAAGATGTTGCTGAATTACATACTAAAACAAGTGAACTCGTAAGTATAGAGTCAAAACTTAGATTATAAAGGAAGGAGAAATGAATCATTCAGCAAGAGATTGGGCAGAAGCCATTGCCATTAGGTTAAGCGATGAATGGGGTGGGAAATCAGAGTTTTCTGAAGATGCAGATTTACTGAAGGATGTGTTAAAAAAAGTTTTAACTGCTTTTCCTGATGAATGTATGCGTCTGGTTGGTACAGGTATAATAGAGGAGTCTTACTTTGATCAACTTGATTAATAAAAAAGTCTAATAAGTTTTGAGCAGGGCATGGAACAACTAGCAGGGCTTTTTATGATAGAAAGCTATTCTTATTGCAGATACTTGGCATATAACAATAAATAACGGTATATTCATATTGAATGATTGAAATATATATGCTAAAAGAGTTCATATTAATCAATGAGTCTTGAAGGTTCAATAAGGTAAGGTGTGGTATTATAATGCCCATCATCTCTACCATACCTTGCAGCATTTTTTTCGTAAGTGCAATACTTAAAAATATCATTTAACCGCCTTTTTTAAACTCACTACATTCCTATAAAAATACTCATTCCCCTTTTCCTTTTGTTTTCTTCTTTAATTTTCAGCGTATATTTAAGTAACAATTTGCTTTCTGTTTGGTGCCGGGGACCGGAATTGAACCGGTACGGTATTTCTACCGCGGGATTTTAAGTCCCGTGCGTCTGCCTATTCCGCCACCCCGGCAAGATTAAACTGGAGGCACCGGTCGGACTCGAACCGACGTATAAGGGTTTTGCAGACCCTTGCCTTACCACTTGGCCACGGCGCCTCTGGAGCGGAAGACGGGATTTGAACCCGCGACGACTGGCTTGGGAAGCCAGTGCTCTACCCCTGAGCTACTCCCGCATGCAGCAATATTATATTTAGATCCTCTATTTAGTCAATGAATTTATGTGAACAATTTGCTGACAAAGTGAATAATGAACATAAATAATATGAGTGTGCTGCCAACTATCAAAAAAAGCAATGAAAACCCGACTTTTAAATCGCCTTTAGAGTTTGATGTTGCTACTTTCTTGCTCATAGGAGTAAATAAAACTATGATTGAAAATACTCCTGCGATAATGAATGCAACTGATGCCTCTACAAACAAGACGTCGAGGTAATTAACGATGTTTAACTTGCCAATTAGAACCAGAGCAACAATTGTTAACGCTGCTATTCCAGCTGAGAGCGGGACAATTTTCTCAAAGTACAATCTTGCGTAGTATTTTATTCTTTCTTTCATTCTTTCACATTTTATTATAAAGTCCTTTTTTGTGCAAGTATTGAGCATCCTTTGTAAAAAACGCTTACTTTTGATATCATTATTCAGATGAAATTAGATGATTTGATTGCCTTAAACGTTCTTAGGTTCGCTAAAAAGGATGAGAGAATAAACGCAATGCTTAAAGAATTTTTAGAGAGAAAAGAGTTTATTCCCAATTTTACCAAAGAAGAATACGAGAATGCGGAAAAGGAAATAAACACAGCGGAAAGAATTAAGGTAAGAATAGTCCCTTTTTACGATGATGATTTTCCAAAGCAGTTGAGTGTTATCAAAGAGCCTCCTCTTATTCTTTACGAGAAAGGAACGATAAAAAGAGAGGATGCTGTTTCTGTAAGCATTGTCGGCTCAAGAAAATGCACTGAGTATGGCAAATCGATTGCAAGGAAACTTTCTTCCGAGCTTGCACGGGTAGGGATTACAATAATAAGCGGAATGGCATATGGTATTGATGCCGAGTCTCACCGTGGTGCTCTTAGCTCTCAAGGGAGGACTATTGCAGTCCTTGGATGCGGGGTTGATGTTGTTTACCCCACTTCTAACAGGGTTCTTTATGAGCAGATACTAGAAAATGGGGCAGTCGTTTCCGAATTTCCTCTTGGGTCTAAACCTGTTCCTTATAATTTTCCAATTAGGAACAGAATTATCAGTGGTCTCTCTCTTGCGACTATTGTAGTTGAGGCACAGGAGAGAAGTGGCTCTCTCATAACTGCTTCCTATGCTTCTGAGCAGGGAAAGGATGTTTTTGCAGTCCCTGGAAATATAACAAGCGAATCCAGCAAGGGTACCAATGCACTTATTAGGGACGGGGCTATACCACTTATCGAAACCGAGGACGTTTTGCGAAATGTTAGAGCCTTTGAAAGCTTGTCGATCAAGAATAAAGTTTTGATAAGTGACGAAGAAAAGAAAATTCTTGAATGTCTCGATAATTCTTCCGAAACCCTTGAAACGCTTTCACAAAAATTGGGAATGGAGCCACTGAAACTTCTCGAACAGCTGACGCTTATGGAGATAAATGGCATAGTAAAAAAATCGGGAGGAAGGTTTGTGAAAGTCATATGAAAGTTAATGTAATCGGGGGAGGACTTTCCGGAAGCGAAGCAGCACTTCAGCTTGCAAATCGTGGATTTGATGTTGTTTTGTTTGAAATGAGGCCGGGCAAGTCCACGGAGGCGCATAAAACGGGTAATTTTGCGGAGCTTGTTTGCAGTAATTCTCTGGGCTCCGTTTCTACTGATGATGCAAGAGGTCTATTGAAAGAGGAGTCAATTTCTCTTGGCTCAGTTCTTTTAGATATAGCGATGGACTGCAGGGTTCCTGCAGGGAAGGCACTTGCTGTTGATAGAATCAAGTTTTCTTCGGCTATCAGCAAACTCGTCCTTTCAAATCCTCATATTACCGTGGCAAGAGAAGAGGTGAAAAGTCTGGGCTTAGAAGGGGTTACAATTTTAGCTACTGGCCCGCTCACTTCAGAGACACTTTTGAATAGTCTCTTTAAAATGTTTGGAGAAGACAACCTGTTTTTTTATGATGCAATTTCTCCAATTGTTTCAAAAGAATCTCTTGATTTGAGTAAAACCTTCTATGGAGCTCGTTACTCTCAGAGTGATGATTACATAAATGCGCCCATGAGTAGAGAACAGTATTCCTTGTTCTATGAGGGGCTTATAAATGCCGAGAGACATGTTCCACATGATTTTGACCGTAAATTTTTTGAATCATGCTTACCGATTGAGGAAATAGCAAGTAGAGGTTTTGATGCTATGAGATACGGTCCTTTAACTCCTAAAGGTTTCAATGGAAATCATTTTGCCATTGTACAATTGAGACGCGAAAATAAGGAAGGTACTCTTTATGAGCTTGTTGGTTTTCAAACGTCGCTTACATACGAAGAGCAAAAAAAGATTTTTAGACTTATTCCAGGCTTGCAAAATGCCGAATTCATGCGTCTGGGATCAATTCATAAGAACGCTTTCCTGAAAAGCTCTAAGATAATCGCAAAAACTCTGCAGACAAAGATTGCTAAGAATCTTTTCATTGCAGGACAGTTAAGTGGAGTGGAAGGCTATGTAGAATCAATTGCAACCGGGCTTCTGGCGGGCGTTAATGCATCTAAAATCTTATCAGGTAGAGCGCTGATAGAACTATCTGAAAATACAATGCTTGGGTCCCTAATCCGTTTTATAGTTGACAATGAACTTTCGAACCCGCAACCAATGAGGGCTAACTTTGGACTAATGTCAAAGGTTTTTTTTGACATTCCAAAAGCAGTCCGAAAAGAAGCCTTTGTTAAAAAAAGCAGAGAAGCGATCTCGAAATTAAAAGAAGCTTTATGACTACCATAGACTCTTTAAGTAAACTTTACAAACTGCTTTCGCCTTGCTATCTGTGTCCACTGAATTGCAAGGTTGAGAGGCTTGGCAATGTTTTAGGACGGTGCGATGCCAGCATCAAGGCTAAAATTTCTTCTTATACTTTGTATAAAGGCGAAGAACCTCCCCTTGCTGGAAATCGTGGCTCAGGAGCAATATTTTTCAGCCATTGCAACCTTAAATGCGTCTACTGTCAGAATTATAATTTTAGCCAGTTTGGGAACGGGCGCGAAGTATCGGTTAATGAACTATCCTCTATTATGCTGAAATTGGAGCAGCTGGGTGCTCTGAACATAAATCTTGTAACGGCTACTCATTATTTGCCACAAGCCATGGCTGCAGTCAACCTGGCTCGTGGCAAAGGCTTAAGACTTCCCACTATTTTGAATACAAGCGGTTATGAGTCTAAAAAAGTTTTATCACTTCTCAAAGATTTTATTGACATTTATCTCGTAGATTTTAGGTACTCGAGTGATGAACTTGGTGAAAAATATTCTGGAATTAAATTTTATAAACGATTTGCCGTCTCATCAATCAAAGAAATGTTACGTCAGAAACCTGAAGTGCAATTCGACAAGACAGGCATCGTTAGACGAGGAGTTATTATTAGACTGCTTGTTTTTCCAAATGGTCTCGAAGAGTTAAAGAAAATACTTGCCATTATCAAGTGGGAATTTGGCCTTGGCGTATGCATTAGCCTTATGAGTCAATTTACGCCTGTTTATAGAGCAAAAGATTTTCCTGAGATTTCAAGAAAACTCACTCGGGAAGAAATAACAGATGCGATAAAAATAGTGCGCGAAGAAGGTTTCAGAAACGGTTGGATTCAGTTTGATTAGTCTTGCTCAAAGCTCTTAAGAATTGATTTGATTTTTGCGATAATTATGTCCATTGCAATTTCATTTTTTCCCCCTCGGGGAATAATTATATCTGCAAACTGTTTCGTGGGTTCTACAAATTGTATGTGCATAGGGCGTACTGTATTGAGATATTGATTTATAACTGAATCGAGAGTTCTACCGCGCTTTTGTACGTCTCTTTTTATTCTTCTTATTATGCGAACATCCGAATCTGTATCAACGAATATTTTAATTGAAAAGAAATCTCTCAGTTCATCGTAATAAAAGAGGAGTATCCCTTCGACTATTATTATTGGTCTAGGATATACGATCTCAAATTTGTCTGTTCTTCCGTATTTATCGAATGAATATCTTGGAACTTTGATTGGATTCCCTTTCTGGAGTTCTGAAAGGTGCTTTCTCAATAGCTCAATATCGAAAATGGAGGGATGGTCGTAGTTAATCTTTTTCCTTTCTTCAAGCGATAAGCCTGGGAAATCCTTATAGTAAGAGTCCATTGAAATGATTGCGGTCTCAGTGTTCCTAAGGCTCTTTTTTATTATATCTGCAACGGTGGTTTTACCGCTACCAGTTCCGCCTGCAACTCCAATGAATGTTGTGTTCTTCATCTCTTAATCCTCTGTAACCTCT
>JAIMJY010000005.1:10571-35534 GCA_020692945.1 Caldisericum sp.
CTCTGTAACCTCTGCTCTTTTCCAGAGGTTATATTTTTGAGACAACCAGCTTTGTTACCGCCTTCAATGTTTCTATTACGTTTATTCCTTCCTGGGCAATGGATTCATAATATTCATACTTCTTTGAAAAGTTTAGCGCTTCCTCGAGCTCGCACACCGGAAGAATTTCGTCTAAATCCCTCTTGTTGTACTGTAAAATTACAGGAATTGAATCTGGATCCTCTCCAAAATTGATGAGATTATCTATCATATCATTGAAGCTATCAATATTCTCTTGTGATTTTATACTTTGTGAATCAGCAACAAAGATGATTCCATCAGTTGATCTCAGGACAGACTTTCGTGTTAGTTTGTATATTTCTTGACCTGGCACCGTATATAGGCTTAACCTTATCGTAAAACCTTTTATGCTGCCGAGTTCAAGTGGAAGAAAATCAAAAAAGAGCGTTCGTTCAGTTTCTGTTGCAATACTTGTAAAATCTCCTTTTACTTTCTGAGGTAGAAGCGTGTATATATGACGAAGATTAGTTGTTTTACCACTCATTGCCGGCCCATAGTAAACAATTTTAAACGATATTTCTCGCTTTGCGAAGTTCAGCGTACTCATGCTTAGCAGTTTCCCTTTAGAAATTAAAAAAGGTTATCTATTTCTTCGTCAATATTGTCGGATATTTTTTGTCGAGGTTCCTCTTTTGATGATCTCTCCTCAGCTTTTTCAATTATGTCTTTGACGTTGTTGCCAATCTTTTTTGCCCAGAATCTTATTGCTCCAATTGGTGCCCTGTTATCAAAAATCATCGCAAGCAGGACAGTACTTGTAACAAGAGAAACGTGAATGTTTGTTTCTTGTCCTTGGTGAAAAGTTACAGTGAATTCTCTCTCTCCCAAAATCCTTGCAAGCTCGTTAGTTGCAGAAAAAACGCCTGCCGCTAGCGCAGATACTGTAACTGCAACATCTGAAGTTATATCTCCGCTTTTTGAGAGAAGCTCTCCACTCTTGTTTAAAAGCACGATATCTCTTGCTTCTGACTCCACTATGTATTCTCCAAAGTAGTTGTCAATCTCTTTAAGTTCGTCCTCGGTAAATACAACTTGTACTTTGGACAATCTTCCTTCTTCCACTTTAGCCTCCTAATTTAACTAAGTTCTTTTCTAAAAGTCCTTTCAATGTCCTAACGAATGTTATGAAGCTCATTTCCGTTTTTGTAATAATCTCATCGGCGGTTGCTCCTTCTACGACCATTCTAAGTACTTTCCATTCTAAATCATTTATACTCAAGCCTCCTGTAAAAACTTGATTCACTGGAAAAATCTTCGTTTCTTTGTCTATAAGCAAAAGTATTTGCATCAATTCTTCGCGAATGATTATGCCATCCAGTATAATTGAAGTGATTTCCTTTTTAATTGTTTTCGGCGGAAGAATGAGGTTTTGTTTAAAAAAGAAACTGCCGCTACTTTCAATAAATACATCTTTTATCGCCTCCTCTCCGATAGAGAAGGGACCAAATGCATGAATGACCGCCCCATTATTAAAATATATTCCGTACTCTCCCATTTTCCCTGAAACGCCAAGTTTACCGCTTTTGTTACCTGCTGCTATTGTCTGCATGACTTCTTCTAGTTTAAAATCATTTAAATTACCCTGTAGCGCCATTTTCTCATTCCCCATCATTATAATATACAAAATTTCTTTTTATGCAAACAATCTTTACTCCTTTGTAACCTGCTGAAAAAGATTGCAGGTTTCAGAAGATTAAATCGTTGCCTTGGCGATTTACTATTTTGTAATTGCTACTTTTGCGATTATAATATTTATGTCAATTGTTACTCAGACCCACAGAGCAACAAAAATAGATAGGAGGTAAAAATGGAATTGAAATACAATTCGAAAAATGCTTGGGGAACGCTCAATCGAGATGAAGTTGAAGGTTTTTCAGAAAACTATAAACTTTTTATTTCGAAGGCAAAAACTGAAAGAGAGGCGGTAACATTTCTCCAGAAAGAGGCAGAAGCACTGGGATTTGTGAACTTATTTAACGACAATAATGCTTCTCTTAGCAAATTTTATGCCGTGAACGACAATAAGAATATTTTATTGCTGAAGGAAGGAAACTCTTCCGTAGAAGAAGGCATAAATTTTGTTTTTGCGCATCTCGATTCCCCGAGGATTGATGTAAAACAGAATCCATTATATGAGGGTTTTGACTTGGCGATGTTTAAGACTCACTATTATGGTGGGATCAAGAAGTACCAATGGGTAACTACTCCACTTGCGCTGCATGGTGTTGTTATACGCAAAGACGGTACAAAACTTGAATTGGAAATAGGAGAGGAGCTAAATGACCCTGTTTTCGTGATTTCAGACCTTTTGCCTCACCTTGCACGGAAACAGATGGAACAAAACGCGAAAGAGCTCATTACTGCAGAAGCGCTCGACCCGATTGTTGGAAGCATTCCCGTTCCCGACGAAAAAGAAAAAGAACGTTTCAAAGCCTATATCCTTGAACTTTTGAACAGTAAGTATGGAATAGTTGAAGAGGATTTACTTTCTTCTGAGCTAACGTTTTTGCCTGCTGGCAATGCAAGAGATGTTGGTTTTGACAGAAGCGCAATTCTTGCTTACGGACATGACGACAGGATTTGTGGTTATACTGGAGCAAGGGCAATTTTTGATATCCAAAAGGGTCAAAAAACTTCAGTTGTTTTATTGCTTGACAAGGAAGAGATTGGAAGCGATGGCAAGACCGGAGCCCAAAGCGACTTTCTTGAATATGCTCTTGAAAGGTACCTTGCTAAAAAGGGTGTTAAGAAGTCAGATAGAGAGATTTTGTATAAATCTTCTGCTATTTCTGCTGACGTTAATGCGGCCGCTGATCCTCTATACAAGGATGCCTTCGAAGAACAAAATGCTGCAATTTTTGGAAGGGGTATAGTCGTTACTAAAGTTACAGGCTCTGGTGGCAAATACGGGGCAAGTGATGCTTCGGCGGAGCTCGTCTTTGCGCTAAGAAAACTCTTGAACGAAAATAAAGTTCCTTGGCAAATGGCGGAGCTTGGAAAGGTTGATGTTGGAGGTGGTGGTACCGTAGCGAAGTTCATGGCAATGAGAGGTATTGAAACTATTGATGCTGGGCCAGCGCTTCTTTCTATGCATGCTCCAATGGAAATTGCTTCAAAGGCTGACCTTTACTCTTCCTACCTTACTTATAAATTTTTCCTTGATCAATTCAATTTTTGATAGTAATATTTGTAAATATATAAAAAATAATTTTTGATTTTTAAATGATAAACTTGATTAAACTGTCCGATTTAGTATAATAGGAAGGAAAAATTCCTTCCTTGTAGGGATTACCCTATAAGGCAATAGACCATAAGGAGGTTTGTAATGGCTTATTATGAAATGTTGTACATTGTTTCCCAAACCCTTTCTGACGAAGAAAAGGAAATGCTTATTAGAAAGCTAGGAGGTTTTGTTGAGAAAAACGGCGGGGTTATTAGAAGTGAGTCTCGCTGGGGAGTCCGTAATCTTGCTTATCCAATAAAGAAGCAAGAAAAGGGCTATTATGTGTTAACCTATCTTGACCTTCCAGAGAGATCATTGAAAGACCTTAAGTACCTTGTGAAAGTAAATGAAGGCTTTTTGAGAGCCATGATTCTTAACAAGAAAAAGCCTGTTGAGGAAGTTGTTAAAGAAGCGGAGGCCGAGGAAAATGTCTGATACAAATAGGATTTTCTTAACCGGTCGACTTGTAGCTGACCCAGATATTCGCTATACGCCAAATGGAAGTGAAGTGGCTCAGTTTCGAATTGCCGTAAATAGGAATTATAAGGCAAAAGATAAAGAAGAATGGCAGGAAGAAACATTCTTTATCACAATTGTTGCCTGGAATTGGCTTGCCGAAAAAGTTGAAAAAAACCTCAAGAAAGGTATGACTGTTTTTGTAGAAGGAAGCCTCAGGATTAGGAGTTATGAGAAAGACGGCATCAAAAAGTATATGACAGAGGTGCTTGCATTTGACATTAAGTTGCTTGAAAGAGCTCCTTCCAAAGAAGGCGGGTCCGAAGAAGTTGTAGTTGAAGACACTGAACCTAATGTACCATTTTCTTAAAGAGGAGGTTAAAACCTACCGAAAGGATTGAGGGTTAGAAAGGAATAAGATGGAAATTACTAAGAGGCCGCGTAAGAAAGTTGCTTTTTATAGACCAAGAAAGAGAGTTTGCGTTTTTTGTGCTAAAGGGGCAGCAGGAATTGATTATAAAGATATATCAAAGCTTTCTAAGTTCATAAGCGAGAAAGGTAAAATTCTTCCAAGGAGGGCTACTGGCCTTTGTGCAAGGCACCAGAGGGCGGTAGCAATGGCAATTAAAAGAGCGAGAGAGATGGCATTGCTCACATATGTTAAAAGATGAAATATAAGGTAAGACTTTTATCAAACGTAAAAGGATTAGGTAATGCAAAAAGCATAGTCCCTGTTTCAAGGGGCTATGCTTTGAACTACCTCATCCCAAATGGCCTTGCGGTGCGGGTGTCAGATGAATTCGAAGAAACCTCAAAATTGCGTGAGACGGATGTTGAGAGTAAGAGAAGAATCCAAGCAGAGAAGGATAAAAATATAATTGAGTCCAAAACACTTGTTTTTAGAGCGAAATCTGGCGAAGGAGATAAGATATTTGGTTCAATAACTTCTGCCGATATTTCCGATAAAATCAAATCCGTTTTTGTTTTAGAAGTCGACAAGAAAAAGATAGACCTCCCAAACCCTATTAAGAGGATTGGAACGCATATCGTCCCTATTAAGCTTTACAAAAATATCCAAGCAAATTTAACCGTAGAAGTAGAAAAAGAGTGATCTATAATGGCAGAAGAAGGTACGCTTAGGGTTCCTCCGTACAGTATTGAAGCTGAACAGTCTGTCATTGGCTCCTTGCTAATAGACAGGGATGCGGCATTCAAAATCATAGAGGATGTACGACCACAGGATTTTTATCGAGAAGAGCATCAATACATTATGAAAGCTATTTTTAACCTTGCTTTATCTGATAGACCTGTTGATATTGTTTCTGTTTCAGAAGAGCTAAAGGTGATGAATAAACTTGAGTTCACCGGCGGAATTACTTATTTGGCTCGCCTTGCGGATTCTGTGCCAAACGCTGCTAATTCATCCTACTACGCAAAAATTGTGGAAACGAAATCATTGATGCGTCAGCTCATTCAGGCTGGTGCCGAAATATCTGAGCTTGGTTTTAATGAAGTCCTGGATATTGATGACCTTTTGGATTCTTCAGAAAAGAAGATTTTCGCAATCGCTCAGAGAAAGACGAAAACATTTTTTGTTAAACTCAAAGACTTTCTTCAGGATAGTTTTTCTAAATTAGAAAAGCGCTTTCAACAAAAACTGGGAATAGCAGGTCTGCCGTCGGGTTTTTCTTCGCTTGACAATATTACAGGAGGGTTTCAACAATCTGACCTCATTATTATAGCAGCACGCCCGAGCATTGGAAAAACGTCCCTTGCCGTTAATATTGCAGAGTATTTGGCAATACATGAAAAGAAAAGCGTTGCGTTCTTTAGCCTTGAGATGTCCAAGGAACAGCTTGTTGAAAGGATGCTTTGTTCTCAGGCAAAGGTGGATATGCAGCGACTGAAGACTGGTTATCTTAGAGATGATGATTGGCCGAAGCTTACAGATGCCTATGGCAGTCTTTACGAGGCCCCTATTTTTATTGATGATAGTCCCGATTCTTCCCTTGTTGATATTCGAACAAAGACAAGAAGGCTTAAAATAGAAGCAAATATTGACATACTAATGATCGACTACCTTCAGCTTATTCGTTCGGAGCAGAGAATTGAAAACAGGGTAATGGAAATTTCACAGATGACGAGAAGCCTTAAGAACCTTTCAAGAGAACTTCATATTCCCGTCGTTGTGCTTTCACAGCTGAGCAGAGCCGTTGATAGAAGAGAAAACAAGAAACCTATTTTGTCTGACTTGAGAGAATCCGGAAGCATTGAACAGGATGCTGACGTGGTAATCTTCTTGAATAGGTTTGATGAAAACAAACGCGACGAAGTAGAGATCATCGTTGCAAAACAGAGGAACGGGCCAACTGGTTCTTTTAAACTGATGTTCTTCAGCGAGTTTACTAAGTTTGTTGAGATAACAGAAGAAACATGATGTATGAGAGAGTTTAAATTCACCACTAAAAGCGAGTTTGAGACATTTTCTCTCGGGAATGAGATTTCTTCTGCAATACTAGAAAGCCAACTAAAGAATTTTATTGTCTTGCTTTGCGGTGAGCTTGGTACCGGTAAGACTACCTTTACTCAAGGGATTGCTCGTGGCATAAATAGCACTGATGTGGTTCAAAGTCCAACCTTTGTATTTCTTCAAACGCACAAAGGGATTGTTTCATTGTATCATTTCGACCTATATAGAATCAATAATCCTTCAGAACTCGATGAATTAGGTTTCTTTGAACTGATTGACCGTGACGGGATAGTTGTTATAGAATGGGGCGAAAAAGTTGAGAACTTCATTGATGGTGATATGAAGGTAACTTTTAATAAACTTGTTGCCGATACGAGAGAGATAGTAGTAACAGTTTACAACGACAGTATCAAAGATCTTTATCGTAGGAGAAAACATGAAAGTATTATGCTTTAATCAGTCTTTTTTCCCATCTTCTGTTGTGTTTGGTGATGAAAAAGGCATTATCTTTTCGCTTGTTTTGGTTCCCCCAGACAATAATCCAAACAACCTTCTATTTCTTGCTTCCAAAATGTTCGATACGCTTGGTATAACTATTTCAGAGATTGAAGGTGTCTCTGTTGTGTATGGCCCTGGAAGTTTTACAGGAACAAGAATTGGAGTTGTTGATGCAAAGATTGTAGCATATTGGCTTGGGGTTCCTCTTTATGCTATTAACTCCCTTGAATTCATTGCAACTCATTTCGAAGGAACCGCGTATGCCGTGATTCCTGCAGGACGAAGAGAGTATTTCGGAGCTTTATTTTCAAACAAGGAAAGGATAAATGATGACAGGCTTCTAAATAAAGACGATTTATGTAAATTGAATTCTGTCGTAATTTCTACTTACGATAACGTAAAGAACGACTTTAGCGGAGAATTTGTGAAAATTAACCTGCAACCAGCGAAGTTGTTGGAGATGACTCTTAAAAGAGCTGAAAATGGAGACTTTGTTGACGATGTTTTGTCCCTTTCTCCTAAGTATCTTCATGCTGTTGACGTTATCTTTAAGAAGGCTAACCGATGAATATTGATGAAATTAAAATAAGTAAAGCCACTTCGAGAGACATCGGGAGAATTGTCGAAATTGAAGAATCTTCTTATAAGGATCCTTGGCCAAGAGAGGTTTTCATGGTAGATTATCTTTTTAACAACTCGGCGGAATATTTTGTTGCAAAGGTTAAATCAAAAATTGTATCTTTTATTGGTATTTGGATTGAGGAAGCTGAATTGCACATTATAAATCTCGCCGTAGACCCAGAGAATAGACGAAACGGATGTGGACGGTTCATGCTTTCTTTTGCAATTGACCTAGCAAAAAGGAGACGAATAAAACAGGTTTACCTTGAAGCCAGAAAATCAAATGATATCGCACAAAAGCTCTATTTTTCGTGTGGCTTTGAGCCAATAGAAGAGTTAAAAGAGTACTACCAAGACGGGGAAGACGGTATCAGAATGTCTAAGATAATATCAATGGATGAGGAGCCGAATATATGATAGCGCTTGGAATTGAAACTTCCTGTGATGATACTGCTGCCTCAATAATTGAAGAAAATGGGAAGATACTCAGTAACGTTCTATCTTCTCAAGAAGTCTTCCATAAAGACTTTGGAGGAATTGTTCCTGAGATTGCGTCACGGAAGCATTCGGAACTCATAGGCTATACTATCGTTGAAGCTTTGAAGCTCTCAGGTAAAACGATGAGTTCCGTTGACCTTATCTCTGTGACAAAGGGACCTGGACTCGTTGGATCACTTCTTATAGGCATTGAGGCCGCTAAAGCACTTTCTTTTGCTCTTCACAAACCCTTAATTGGAGTCAACCATTTGGAAGGGCATATCTACTCTCTTTTCCTTGACTGCTCGCCTTTGAGTAGAGTGAGTGATCCTTTTCCTTTACTTGTGCTTATTGTTTCAGGCGGACATACGGAACTTGTTCTAATGAGGAGCCATTTAACTTACCAAGTCATTGGTGAAACTCGAGATGATGCTGCAGGAGAGGCTGTTGATAAGTTTGCACGATTTCTTGGGTTTGGTTATCCTGGAGGGCCGATAGTCGAAAAATTGGGGAGCAATGGTAACTCTAATGCCTACAAATTTCCTGGCCTTTCGTTTAAAGATTCCTCCCCTTACGAGTTCAGTTTCAGCGGTCTTAAAACAGCTGGGGTTTATTTTATTGAAAAGAATCCTGATGCAGTCAGAGAAAATATTCAAGATGTTACTGCAAGTTTTGAGAATGCACTTATTAATATTTTAGTAGAGAGAACACTCAAGGCAGCACATGATTTTAACGTTCGCGGTGTGGGCGTTGTAGGCGGCGTTTCTGCCAATGAGAGACTCAGAAAGACGTTGAATGCTAAATCGGATTTACCAGTTTATTTCCCGGCGAAAATACTTTCTACTGACAATGCCTCTATGATTGCCTTTGCTGGATTAATGCACTTTAAACGCGGCGAAAAAGATGACCTAATGTTGGATGCTCATTCGAGACTTGGACTATAGGCAGAAGATAATAAAATAATAAAAACGTCGATATGAGATTCAAAATGGTAGGAACAGAAAGATATCGTGAGAGAAAGACAAACGGATTTTGCATGCCGCTCTCCTTAAGTGCTGCACCTACAATGAACATACCTATTAAAAAAAGGATCACATCAATATTTTTAGATTTTACTGCATCTTGAAGGGATACCTGCCTCAATGCCAATGCAAGTAGAGCTCCTGCAAACATTGCCTGTCAAATTTCTATACGGAACTTTCCAATTCTCCTTACTGCAATTAAGATAAACACAGCTAAAAGGATATACAGTGAAATCATCTGCTTAAGTTTCTCACGAGAAAGGCATCTTTAGTCAAGAGTGGTTAGTTAATTGTGTTTTATGAAGCTTAAGAAAACCTATAAAGAGTAAGGCAAATGATACAATAAAACCAATTTTCCAAATGTAATTTGCTGAGGCAATTAGTGAATTAAAGAAAGCTATATTTATAATCAATGTAATCTCGCATCCAATAAAATAAAGTACTGAAGTGTACAGTAAGATCAAAGCCGAGAGTTTAAACGAAATTATTTGCGTTAATTGGTAAATTTTAGAGAGTGATTTGCTAATAAAAAAGGATGCGATATTTATTAAAGGTATAAAGGCGAAGTGGAAAGAAATCAACCTGAATATCTCGATAGATGGGTAGTTTCCTCTCTCAAACAAATTTAGTTTTACGTTAATGAGTTTTAGAAAACTAAAAAATAATGTAAATGACGTGATTATGATTAAACCAAACGAGTAGAATATTAAAGGTTGTTTGTTATTGTAATACTTTGATATAGCATAGATTGGCAACAAAAGTAATGAAAAACCAAGTAAGAACAATCCGAACCAGATTTGCGAGTAATACTTAGGCATATCGAAAGAAAACGTTGCGATTACAATGGTTGTCACCCCAAGAGCTTCAAAAATCGGCGAAATTCTTTTCATTTTGTCCACACTTAATTATATGCAAAAAAGTAAAAACTGATTTTTAGTACAAAGGCAAACCAGCACTTTCCAATATGTAACAAGTGCTATTGCATAAAAGTTGTTTTTATTATAAACTTGTTCTCGTTATATATAATGTTTAGGAGGAAAAATGCAGATTAAAACGTTAAGTGGAGCAATGACTGCCGCCGAAAGGAAGGTTAAGAGACTCTTTGGCGAAGACGTTTATAAAAGAGAAAAATTAGGCGATTATAATGGTGTAATCCATACTAAATATTCAATCTTTTTGGTAAATTTTATCGAAGAAACAGATAAAAAATTTAAGACTGTTTTTCCTGAAGTTGCAAAGCAAATAATGTGGGATGAAGGAATAAAAGTAAGTAAGAAAGTGGTAATTGACTTCCTCAATATTCCAAATAGCGACAGGAAAAAACTTTCGCTTGTTTTTGTGCTTAAGAATGGCGATGTGTTCCAGATATCGCCAATTTCATTGATGAATTTTTGCGAAATTGCAAATCTTGAGGTTGAAGAAAAGGGCGTTTACTATTTTTTTCCGACGATATTTTTGAAAAAGCTTAGTGGAAAGGTCACACCAAAAGAGAAGAAAACGAAAGATAGATTATCACTTGTTTCACAAATCAATTCTCTCGAGGAGTTTGACGAGGACGATATGGAGTTTGCTGCTACTTTTAGGGATTTCGATGTAGATTTTTTGGGAGAGATAATAAGGACTCTCAGAAATATAGAACATCACCTTGAGTCAATTGAAAATTATTTGAAGAGGAAAAAAGTTTAGTGGAGAAATATTTAAGAATAGCTATTATTTTAATACTTTCAGTATTTTTTTCCTTTATTATATTCGGTTATTCATACATTCTTTCAGACGAAGGAACAAATTACCAGGTTGTTTCTTTTAAACCTCTCGAAGCCGGAGAGGTAACTGAGAAAGCTGGAGTAAACACACGCCCAGAAGACATAGTTTCTCAATCCTCAAGAACGCTTATAAATCCAGAAAACGTTACGATAAAACGTTCAAAGCCTGTAAACTTAGAATTAGACGGCGAACTAACTATTTTATATACAATGTCGATTACAATTCGGGAATTTCTCAAGGAGAAGAACATTAACCTTAACGTCAATGATTATATTAGCGAACCCCTTAACGCAGAACTCAACGATAATCAAGTAATTGTTATTAAAACTTATAAGGAAATTGAAAAAATTGTTAAGGAACCTATTCCATATAATACGATCTATGAGGAAGGTACACAAGTTTATAAAGGGCTGGTCTTTTTAAGACAGTCAGGAAAAGATGGTGTTCTTGAAAAGCATTACAAGGAGTTTTTTTTTGGAGGCAAAAAATTAAAAGAAGTTTTTGCGTATGACAAAATTTCAAAAATGGCAATTACTCAGGTATATGTTAAGGGTTCAGCAGAAGCCCCAAAAAAATATTTGAAATCATTTTCTGTCATCTCTACTGCTTATTCTCCTACTTTCGCAGAGACTGATGGCGATCCATGGACAACCGCATCTGGTTTAAGAAGTGGTTTTGGTGTTGTTGCTGTTGATCCAAAGGTAATTCCTCTTGGCACTCTCCTCTATGTAGATGGTTACGGCTATGCAGTTGCAGGAGATACAGGCGGTGCAATTAAAGGCAATAAAATAGATGTTTTCTTTTACTCCAAATGGGATTCTGTGAAATGGGGGGTTAGAACCGTAAAGGTCTATATTCTGCAGGACAAATGGAAATTTCCAGAGAAACTAAACGACTAATTTCCCAGTATCACATTTTTCCGAGTGATAAATTAGGGCAGAATTTTCTTATTGGAGCTTCTGCACTTCAATTCATCGTAGATGCTATTAATCCCCAAAAAGATAAATCATACATAGAGGTTGGTGCTGGTTTTCTCTTTATAACAAAAATGGTTGCTTCAAATGGGAAACGTGTGTTTGCTATAGAAAAAGATAAACGTTTTGGCACTTTCTATGATGAATTCAAGGAAAGCAGTGATGAAGTGGCAAACAAAATAGAGATAATACAGGGAGATGCTCTAAAAATAGATTTCTCTCTCCTAGATGCAGATGAAATTTTCGGTAACATTCCATATTACATCTCTTCAGAGTTGCTCGTAAAAATAGCTAACACGGCTAACATCAAGAGAGGTATAATCCTCTTTCAGAAGGAATTTGCCGATCGCATACTCTCATATCCTAAAGAGTCTGAATATGGTGCAATTACAGTTCTCATTGACTTTTATTTTGACAAGAAATTTTTGAAGACCTTTCCACCAAGTTTTTTCTTCCCGCGTCCCTCTGTAAGCTCTGCGTTTGTAGAGCTTAAACGTCATGCCGCTCCTGGAATTGACAGTGAAAATTTCTTTAAACTCGTGAGAAGTGCATTTGGAATGAGAAGGAAGAAGCTTGTAAATAATCTTAAAGCAGATTTTTCATTGGATAGATTGCTTACAAGCTTGGATAAACTATCCATTAGAAGAGATGTAAGAGCTGAGGAACTTTCAGTGTCGGATTTTGTTAAACTTTTTAATGAATTATCAGGAGAGTTATAGCGAAAAGTTATCGTTTTATTCCTTTGGAATCCACTGAGAAGGATCGTGGATTTACTCCTTTGTAATTCGCACTTTTTATCAGCGAATTCCAGAAGAATAAACCTGCACTCCTTTTCAGCAGGTTCTATGTATGTGTAGAAGATATTACAAGTTACAAGTTTTCATTTTTTTTTGCTCGTTTGACTGAGCGGGCTTTTAATCTTATAATAGCAAGTAGTATTTTGAGGAGGTTTTTATGATAATAAAAGAAGGGAATAGTACAGTTGCAGTTAGATTTCAAGAAGGAGAAGATCTTTTTGAATCTCTCAGAGTCATCTGCACAAACTATAGCATTAATTCTGGTATCATTTTGAGTGGGGTTGGTATGTTCGAGTCCCTCGAAATAGGTTATTGGAATGGTAAAGAATACGTTACAAAGAAAATTAACGAATTAGTAGAGATCGTTTCACTTACGGGGAATATTGGTATCAGCGAAACTGAAGGAGAGCTTGTTTTTCACCTTCATATTGCAGTTGCTCTTCAAGACTACCAGGTTATCGGTGGGCACTTCGTGAATGGAAAATTCTACAATGGTGAGCTTTTCATTAAGAAATTGCAGAACATTGCCCTTTTAAGAAAAAAGGAATCTAATGGTTTAGTGGGACTAAATCCTGCTTAAGCTGGGTGATGTATGATGGAACATACCTACGAACATAAATCAGTTGAAGATAAAATTTATAATTTCTGGGAACAGCACGGGTTTTTTAAGTCAAAACCTTCAGAAAATAAAGAGAAATTTGTAATCATGATGCCTCCGGCGAATGTTACTGGAAGGTTACATATCGGGCATGCATTAACTTTTACGCTTCAAGACGTTCTTGTTCGCTTCAACAGGATGAGAGGTCTTGAAACTCTTTGGTTTCCGGGAATGGACCATGCTGGTATAGCTACACAGTCTGTCGTAGAAAGAGAACTTCTCTCAAGGGGAATCAAAAGAGAGGAGCTTGGAAGGGAGAAATTTGTTGAAGAGGTGTGGAAATGGAAAGAGCAGTACGGCAACACCATAATTGATCAGCTAAAGAAGCTTGGTGCTTCGCCAGATTGGGAACGCTTACGTTTTACGCTTGATGAAAAGTATGCCAATGCCGTTACTGAAGCTTTTGTGAGGTATTATAATGAAGGGCTTTTGTATAAAGGTGAAAGAATAATTAATTGGTGCCCACATTGCCATACTGCTCTATCAGACATAGAGGTTGAGTACGAGAACGAAAAAGGTCATTTGTACTTTATTAAGTATCCATTTGTAGATAATCCATCAGGGTATATCGTTGTTGCGACAACAAGGCCTGAAACTATGCTTGGTGATACTGCTGTTGCCGTAAACCCTGAAGACGAGAGATATAAGTCTTTTGTAGGACAGACAGTAATTCTCCCAATTGTTGGCAGAAGAATAAAAATCATTGATGATAAATCAGTTGAGCCTCTTTTTGGAACAGGTGCAGTAAAAGTTACTCCTGCCCACTCAATGGAAGACTTCGAAACCGGTAAAATACATAACCTCGAGTTTATTGAGGTGATTGACGATAGAGCAAAAATGATAAATGTTCCAGAGAAATATTTGGGACTCTCGACAATTGAAGCAAGAAAAGCACTTGTAAAGGACCTCGAGGAAATTGGTTCCCTTCTAAAAGTTGAAGATTATGAGCATTCAGTTGGTCATTGCCAGCGTTGTGGTACGGCAGTTGAGCCAATAGTCTCAAAACAGTGGTTTGTTTCGATGAAGTCCCTCGCTGATGAAGCAATCAAGGTTGTCGAACAAGGGACTGTTAAAATTACTCCTGAAAAATGGGCAAAGGTTTACTATGAATGGTTAAGAAATATTAGAGATTGGTGCATTTCAAGACAGCTATGGTGGGGTCATAGAATCCCAGTATACTATTGTGACGGCTGTGGTGAGATGATTGTTTCTAAGAGCAAGCCAGACATGTGCCCGAAGTGCGGAAACAAAAACATAAGGCAAGATGAGGATGTACTTGACACCTGGTTCTCTTCTGCTCTCTGGCCCTTTGCAACGCTAGGCTGGCCTGAGGAAACCGAGGAATACAATTATTACTATCCTACAACACTTCTCATAACAGGATATGATATTCTTTTCTTTTGGGTAGCTCGCATGGTAATGAGTGGACTTCATTTCACTGGGAAGCAGCCTTTTGATACTGTAATGATTCATGGGCTCGTACGTGATGAAATGGGAAGGAAAATGAGCAAATCCCTTAAAAATATAGTTGACCCCATTGACCTTATTGATGAGTTTGGGGCGGATGCATTGAGATTTACTCTTGCTTCTCTTTCGACCGTTGGAGGGCAGGATATAAACCCTTCGCAAGAGAAGTTAAGAGCGTCAAGAAATTTTGTCAATAAAGTTTGGAATGCTTCAAGGTTTGTTGTTATGAACCTTGAAGGCTTTGACCCACTTGTTTTTAATGAGAGTGAACTCTCTCTTGAACTCGAAGATAAGTGGCTCTTGAGCAAGCTGAACAAAATCATCAAGAGGGAAGTAGAACTTCTTGGGAATTATGACCTTGGTGATGCATCAAGGGAAATTTATGATTTTATGTGGAACGAATTCTGTGATTGGTACATTGAGCTTTCAAAAGTGAGACTCTACGGTGCCGACGAAAAGAAAAAGCAATCAGCGCAATATATTCTATGGAGTTCACTTATTAAAGTCCTTAAGATGCTTCATCCTTTTATCCCGTTTGCAACTGAAGAAATCTACTCATATCTTCCCCATAAAGGTGATGCGATTATTGTTAGTTCTTTCCCTAAAGCAGAAGAAAGAATGATAGACCTTGATGTTGAAAAAGATGCTGACTTTATCTTTTCTGTTATTAAGTCTTTTAGGAGCGTCAAAACAGAATTTGAGCTGCCAATTATCCGAGGGGTAAAGGCATTTTTCTCTTCTACTAACCCTGAAGAAATGAATCTGATTAATCAAGAAAGAGAAAAGATCTCTAAGATTGCTGGGCTTGAAGCTCTTTCTGAGGTAAATGATAAACCGAGCAAAACTGTGAAGAGTGTTGTTCTTGATACGACGCTCTTTATGGAACTGCCGGAGAGTGTTGATTTGAGTAAAGAGAAGGAGAAGTTTTCTAATAAGCTTGAAGCTACTGAAAAATCAATACACAGTGTAACAGGGAGACTTGCAAATCAGTCTTACTTATCCAAAGCAGACCCTGAAGTAATAAAAAAAGACCGCGATGAACTTGGCGAACTAGAAAGGTTTAGAAGGACTCTTTTAAGCCATCTGGAGGATATAGAATAGAAGAGTGCTCTCCTACAAGGATGCCTTAGACTACACTTACAATCTATATGGTAAATTAGGGTTACCGCAAAAATATGGGCTGGAGAAAATCCAGAAAGCCTTGTGTTTTTTTGGTAACCCACAAGATGACGGGAAATTTGTTCACATTGCTGGCACTAAAGGTAAAGGTTCAACAACGAACTTCCTCTCTTCTATTTTAAAGGAAAATAAATATAAGACAGGTATGTATATTTCTCCTTCCCTCATTAATACTTCTGAACGCATTTCGATAAATGGAAAACTAATAACCCCAAAACAATTTACAGCCTATATTAGAAAATTGAAAGAGTACTATGATAAGTGGCCCATTGAAGAAGTCCCGTCAACTTTTGAAACATTTACAATTGTTGCCTTGCTCTATTTTAAGGAGAACTTAACTGATATAAACCTACTTGAGGTTGGCCTTGGAGGAAGACTTGATGCAACAAATGTTATCAGCAACCCGATTGTTTCCGTAATCACGGAAATTAGTTATGACCACCAGAAGGTGCTTGGCAATACATTAAAAAATATAGCCAGTGAAAAGGCTGGAATCATAAAAAGAGGGCATCCTGTTGTTATCGGAAGTGATATCTCTGAGGCGAAGGAAACTATAATTTCTATTGCAAAAAATCAATCAGCAGATTATTTTGTTATTGGAAAGGATTTCTTTGTTTCCAATGTTAAGCTTTCTAAAAATGGGTCTGTTTTTAATTTTGATTCACCTTCTCTTGGAATTAAACTCAAAGAGTTGAGCATAAAACTTTCCGGAATCCATCAAGTGAGAAATGCTGCTGTTGCGATTCAAACAATACTTCTCCTTAACAGCCAGGGATTTAACATTTGTGAGGATTCACTCCGTGCTGGATTACGTGGAGCTTTTTGGCCAGGCCGTTTTGAAACCATAAACCAAAGCCCTCTTGTTGTCATTGATGGTGCGCATAATGAGTCCTCAGCGTTAGTACTTGCTGAAACATTGAAGTTGTTGAATAAAAAAGTTGTTTTTCTTTTCTCAATGCTTTCAGATAAAAATATCGACGAAGTCATAAGAGCTCTTGCACCTATGGCTTCTAAATTCTACATCACAGAAGTCCCTCTATCGTATGGAAGAAGAATGAATGCAATTTTGCTTTATGAACACGCTTCTCAATTTCTTGACCCTTCTAAAATTATTATGGATAAAAATCCCCGCAGGGCTTATTTGCTTGCAAAGAGAGACATTAGGAAAAATGAAGTTCTTTGTGTTACTGGTTCATTATATCTTGTTGGTTTTATTAGGTATATTGAAAAAATTTTTACTTTTTCTTGCGATATGCTATAATTTGTTTTATGGATAAAATCTATGCAGTGATGAAAAGTTTTTTCCCATGGATAACTGTCTTGGACATTTGGTTAATCATTTTTGGCATCCTAATCGTTGTTTTCGTTATGGCATTCTATGTATACAATGATGCAAAAGTAAGAGGAAGCAAGAGTCTTAATTGGTTTATTGCAACGATCTTACTTGGCGGAGTTATTCCTTTCATTTTCTATCTAATGATTCGATCTCCATATACCCTTGATGAGATAAGGGAAGAAGAAACAAAAAAGGAGGTGTTGGATCTTCAAAAGAGGTACTATGAATTAATGATTGATGGCGTTCTCGCTAAGTGTCCTGTTTGTGGGGAGGAAGTAAAGAATGATTACATGTATTGCCCTCACTGTTTCACTCAATTAAAGAAACGTTGCTCCAATTGTGGGGCATTAGTAGACAAAGATGCAAAAATTTGTCCATATTGCGGGCATATTTTTGAAGAAAAAGAAAAGGAGTAGACTATGAAGCTATTTACTTATTCACCTGGAGGAGTTCATCCTGAAGAAGAGAAGCTCACAAAAGATAAACCCTTTGTGAGCTTAAGTCCTCCAGCTATTGCAGTAATCCCGCTTTCGCAGCATACAGGCGCTTCTAACGCGCCGACAGTAAAAGTTGGAGATTACGTGAAAATTGGTTCAGTTTTAGGAACATCTCCTCAATTTGTATCAGCTCCTGTTCATTCTTCTGTGTCAGGCGAAGTTATTGCAATAGAGGAACGGGTTGTTCCCGCAGGAAACAAAATTCAAAGCATAATTATCAAAAATGATTTTAAGGAAGAATGGGTTGAACTTAACTCTTTAAGGTCCCTTGAAGGAGTAAAGCCGGAAGAGCTTGTCAAGATAATTCGTGAAGCTGGAATTGTAGGTCTCGGAGGAGCTGCTTTTCCAACTTCAGTAAAGCTTACACCTCCAAAATTAAAAGCAATTGATACACTAATTGCAAACGGTGCTGAATGCGAACTCTATTTAACTACTGACCACAGGACGATGCTCGAGTTCCCTGATAAAGTTATTGACGGACTCCTTATAGAGATGGAGATTGTGAGTGCAGAGAAGGGAATAATTGCTGTGGAAAATAATAAGATAGATGCCGCAGAAATGTTTGAAAATAGAATTAGAGAAAGGGACATCAAAAATGTGGAAGTTGTTCTTGTAAAAACAAAATACCCGCAAGGCGGGGAAAAGCAACTTGTAAAGGCAATCCTAAAGAAAGAAATTCCATCTGGGGGTTTGCCTCTTGACGTTGGAGTAATTGTCCAAAATGTTGGTACTCTCAAGGCTGTTGCAGAGGCAGTATTTGAGGGGCGTCCTCTTGTGGAAAGAGGTGTCACCGTTTCTGGAACAGCAGTATCTAAACCTGGTAACTATATAGTCCGTATAGGTACCCCCGTAAGTGATATCATAGATGCTCTTGGACTTAGTAAGAAACTTCGCAAGCTTATATTTGGCGGCCCGATGACAGGAATTGCCCAAGCAACGATTGATGCTCCTGTTGTGAAAGGAACCTCAGGCATTTTGATGTTTGGGGAAGAAGCTTTCGATATGTCTCCTGAAGAAGAATCTCCTTGCATAAGATGCGCAAGTTGTATTGATTCATGCCCTATGGGTCTTATGCCGACGCTTATTGACTATGCTTGGAGAAGGCAAGACCTCAAACTTTCAGAAAAACTTAAAGCAACTGATTGTATTGAATGTGGCGTTTGTTCTTATGTATGTCCCTCTAACAGACATCTAACTGAAAATATAAAGAAGGCTAAGCAAGGTGTCATAAAACAAAATAAGATTGAAGCTGCCAAACAAGCTGCTTTTGAGAAACTCAAAGCTCAGCAAGAAAAGAAAAGAGCAGAAAAGGAGGCGCAAAAATGAAAGCTTATATGATTGACTTAATGGTTACGGCCGCACCTCATGTGCGAGATAGAAGAAAAACATCACATATTATGAGAGATGTGCTAATCAGTCTAACCCCTGCAACTATTGGAAGCCTTGTGATATTTAGTTTCGGACATCCTCTTGGTGTTATTATCGTTTCAGTTATCTCTAGTGTAATTGCTGAGTACATTGGAAATTTCTTTTTCAGAAAAAAATCTACTCTTAATGATCTTTCTGCTGGTGTAACTGGTCTTTTGTTAGCACTTGTGCTTCCTCCCTCATCTCCTTATTGGATGGTAGTAATTGGAGCATTTACTGGAGTTTGGCTTGGAAAAATAATTTTTGGTGGCATTGGCTCAAATCCTTTCAATCCTGCCCTTGTGGGGAGAGCTGTGTTAATGGTTTCCTGGCCAACTTTTATGACGCAGTGGATTAAACCAGGTTTCATAATGACTATTTCAAGCGCAACGCCTATTGATTCAGTTACAACAGCTACGCCACTTGGAATTGTTAAACTCCAAGGTTACTCAACGCTTATTGGATATTTTGGATCAAGGGCGAATCTTTATAAGGCACTTTTCCTTGGCAATGTCGGAGGTAGTCTCGGAGAGACTTCAGCGCTTTTGCTTTTAATCGGCGGCATTTATTTGTTGGTTAGAAAAGTTATTGACTGGAGGATTCCAGTTAGTTATATTGGAACTGTTTTTGTTCTGTCTTGGCTTTTTGGAAGAGACCCAATTTTTTCAATCCTTGCAGGTGGGCTTTTCCTCGGGGCATTTTTCATGGCAACAGATTACAGCTCGTCGCCTATAACTCCCAAAGGCAAGATTTTTTACGGAGTTTTCATAGGTGTCCTGACTGCTTTGATAAGGCAATTTGGCCCTTACCCTGAAGGAGTAATGTTCTCAATAATCATTGGAAATGCCTTTGTTCCATACTTTGATAAAATGGTACCTCATATATATGGAGTGTTTCAGAAAAAAGAGGTGAAGGAATGAAATCAATCGTCAAATTTGTTGTTACGCTTGGACTTATTAGTGCAATAACAGGAGGAGCCCTTGCGGTAGTTTATAATATCACTAAACCAATTATTGCAGCTCAGGACTTAAAAACGCTTAATGAAGGACTTTCTAAAGTTTTTGCAGGAGATTATAAATTCGAGAAACTGGATAAGCCTCTCCAATCAATAGATCCTAATCTGACAATTGGAGATTGTTTTCTTGTTAAAAACGCATCGGGACTAGTCGACGGAATCGTTATAACGGTAAATAGCCCTGGAAGTCAAGGTCTTATTACGATGCTGGTTGGAGTCAAAAAGGACGGAACTATAAGTGGCGTGAGCATACTCTCTCTTTCAGAGACGCCAGGACTCGGAGCAAATGCAGATAACCCGACATATTACGTAAACAAATCAACTAAAACTACTTTTCTCCAGCAATTCATAGGCAAGAGTTTTAAAGACGCTTTCACCGTGAAACAGGATGTCATTCCACTCACTGCGGCAACTATTACTTCCAAGGCTGTATCGCTCGGTGTTAAAATAGCTCTCGATATAGGGCACAGTTATTTGGAGGAGGCTGGAAAATGAAGAAAAAGATTAGCATATTTTGGCAAGCAATAATCCCAAATAATCCCGTTCTTATCATTGAGATTGGTCTTTGTTCGGTCATTGCTGTTTCCAACTCAGTTAAAAGTGCTTTGTTGATGACGTTTGCTTTCAGTATGGTGCAGATACCTTCGAATATAATCGTTTCCTCAATGAGAAAAATTATTCCAAATGAGATAAGAGTTCCCGTTTTTGTTACAGTAATTGCAGCATTTACTACCATTACAGCACTTATTTCAAGAGCTTATTTTACAGCAGTCTATGAAGCTATTAAGCTATATATTTTACTTGTTGTGGTTAACTGCATCATTATTGGCAGGGCAGAGGCTTTTGCATATCAAAATAACGTCTTTGATTCATTTATTGATGGTGTTGGCAATACAATCGGTTATGGAGTGGTTCTTCTGGCAATAGCTATAGTACGTGAGCTTCTTGGAAAAGGGACTCTTGCAGGGATTCAAATATTACCAGAAAGTTTTCAGCCCGTGTTAATTATGGTCCTTCCTCCAGGTGGTTTCCTTATGATAGGCGTTCTTGTTGGAGTACTTGAAACATACCTCAGAAAGAAGGAGGGAAAGAAATGAGCTACCTTGTAAATCTTGCAAAAATTTTTGTTTCGTCAACCATTATCAATAATATTGTGCTTATACAATTCCTTGCACTTTGTTCTTACGTTGGGCTTACCGACAATCTTAGCTCTACCTTAGGAATGAGCTATGCAGTTATTTTTGTAACGGTGAGCTCAGGAATACTTGCCTGGACTATTGATCACTGGATACTAATCCCTACAGGGCTTCAGCCAGCTTTGCAGATTACAGCGTTTATTCTTGTAATAGGTTCATTTGTAGGGCTCGTTGAAATGTATCTCAAGAAAGCTTCCCCAAATCTGTACAAGGCAATGGGGATATACTTACCGTTAATTGCAACTAACTGCCTTATCCTTGGCGTAACGTTTATTAATTCAATACACAACTATGATTTTATCGAATCAGTGGTTTCTTCATTTGGCGTTCCTCTTGGTTATATGCTTGCTATGGTAATGCTTGCAGGCATTAGAGAGCGTCTCCGCAATTCAGAAATCCCGCAATTTTTTAAGGGAAAGGCAATTGCTTTCATGATCACAGGAATTCTTGCTCTTGCATTTCTCGGTTTCGCAGGGATGATCAAATAAGAGGTGCATGATGAGAGATATCATTATTTCTGTTCTTACGATCGGAGGTTTTGGAGCAATCTTTGGGCTGCTTCTGGGGGTTTTTAACGAAAAATTTAAGGTTGAAGAAGATCCTCTTTTTAAGGCAATCTATGAAGTCCTTCCTCATGGAGAGTGTGGCGCCTGTGGGTTTCCTGGTTGCCATCCATGTGCTCAGGCAATAGCCGAAGGAACAGTTCCTTTGACTGCCTGTGTTGTTGGTGGAGATGAGGTTGCTCAAAAGATAAAAAAAATTTTGGCGCAACAAAAAGCAATGAGCATGAATTAATTTGAAAATTTTTTAATTCGTGCTATCATTTAAATAAGGAAAGAGGAAAGATGAGAGGGTTGATGAGAAAAGCACTAATAATAAGTGTCTTTGCACTTTTTACTTTTGTATCCTTTATTGGAGGTACTAATGCTTCCTTTGCTTTTAATATAGAGGTAGCAAATAATCTTTCGGTAGCAACATACAAAACCTTTCAGTTCACTGTTAATTTTGATAGCTTTTCAAATAATACTCAGTTTGCGCTACTTGACGGTGCGTCATCTCTTCCTCTTGAGATAATATCGAGAAAAGGAACAAGTATTTTGTTCGAGTCAGTTGCTAAATTTAAACCTCTTGAGCATAAAACTCTGCATCTTGAGTACGGAGACGATGTAAAAACGAACTACAATACAATTTTCCAACCTGATTTTATTGGTAACAAGTTTCTTGGTGTTGGCAATGGCACTCTTTATATTGTTTCTTTTGCCGAAAACAATCCAGTAAAGGTGATTGATTCGTCTAACAATGAATTGTATAGCGGCACTTTGAATGCTAATGAAACGAAAGAAATTTCACTTAAAAACAATTCGATTTTTAGAGTCAATTCCAGCAAGCCTGTTCTTGTTGAAGTAAGTTCTCTAATGCCTGATTACTTGAATAATAGTTCAGACGATATATCTTCTGTGTATGGCACTTATTTCAAGCTTTTCATCCCTCGCGAACTTTTTGTGTCTACAGTTAGCGAGACAAACTTAAAAGTGGTTGATGAAAAGGGAAATATCGTTTTCGAAGGGAAATTGCCTGAGAGAGGTGTTTACCAAAACTTGTCTCTTAAAGGTGGTTTTTACACTATTGTATCCGATAATCCTGTAACTATGCAATTTGGATGTGCCGAAGATAATATTTATACAGTTTCTTATGGTGGCGTAAGCGAATTTAAAGGCTTTTGCTTCGGGGATGTTGCTGTATCTTCGCTCTATCCCGACACAGCTGTAAGTATAAAAACACAAACAGCTACTAAAAGCATTAATTTGAAAAACCCTGGAGATTTTTATCTGGACGATGTCATAAAGAATTTCAAGGAGAAAATAACGGAATTCGCTCCAATTTATATAACTTATTCAAAGCCAATTTTTATATATTCTAATGAAAATTTTGGCAACCTTGGTGGCGAGTCAATTCCATCTGTTAACGGCGACGGAGAGACTTTTATCTTTAGAACGGGCAAGGTTTACAATTTTAACGGCATAACTCATAAAAGGCAAGTTGTCGTAATTGCTGATTCCGATGGCACAGAGTTGACACTCAATGGTAATAAGCTTACCCTAAACGCGCTGGATTCCAAAACCTTTGAGTTTTCTGATAGTTTTTCTATTGTAAACGTCACCTCTTCAAAAACGATTTCAGTTTTTGAGACTGGTTTGGGGACTGACAAAGAGTTTTTTTCAGTGATCATACCGCTCGAGAACAAATTTTCTCTATCTTCTCCTATTGTATCTACAACCCCTGGGAACCCTCAACAAGGGATTTCCAACACACAGCAACCAAGCAATGGTATCATTTCAACTGTCAAGGGCATAATAGGTAAAGTTGGTTCATTTTTTGCAAGTGCTTGGGCAAAAGTTTCCAATTTAAAATGGGTTGATAACGCAATCAACGGGATAAAAAAATTCTGGAGCAACATGGTTCCACTCTTTAAAGATTTATCGAAGAGGATTATAAACCTCTTCTACCCAGCATCTGAGTTTCTATTCCCTTATATTTCAAAAGCTCTGCCGCAGGTGACTAAAGAGGAAATATCAGCTGGCATATTCCTTGTTCTTATTACATTGCTTGTTATTTTAATCATCCCAAAGAGAAGAAAAAAGAGAATTATACCGACAGTTCCGATAGGCGAATTAAAAAAGAGATCTCTTGATTTCAATGTGATAACTTTAGAGGAAAAAGGTGCAACTTCTGATTTTTTCCGTATAGAGGAAGAAAAGCCTTTAACTATAAACAAGAATAAATCAGTGGAACAAACTACTACAGACGTAGAGAACATCGGCGTTATAAGTAAGCCTGTACTATCAGCTAAGGACAGGGTTAAAGTTGAAAGTAAGGTTCAAGAAAAGGAGTCTATCAAACTTCCTTCTTTAAGAAAGCCCGGGAGAAAAGAACCTACAAAGCCGATAGCTATTGAACAACCCCCTCTGACTCAAATACCTGTACCGGAAGTGACGCCATCTTTACAAAGTACCCTCAAGGAGGAAACACCAAGTTTTGCTGACTTCGGGCAACCTGGTGAAGAAGCCCTTTTAAAAGCTAGTGCTGATGAAGAAACACAAACGCCGACAATACAATCTAAACAAGATAGATCTACGGTTGAACAACCGAGTTCACAAGGAGCTCAAAAATCTTTCGTTTCGAAGTTAAAAGAAAAAATCTCACAAGAAAGCAATGTAGGCCAGGAAAACGAGACAATTCTACCTAAAATTGTTGAAAAAATAGAAGTCTCAACTACACGTGAGAGCGAAGCCCCTGAAATCGTTGAGAAAATTGAGCCTTCTACTTTTGACGTTCTTTTCGAAAAGCTGAAATCGCAGGAGAAAGAAATCGCGAAAGCTCCTGAAAGTTTACGTATGAAAGATGTTGGAAAAGTTGAGAACGCTCAGGAAATAAAGCAGGAGCCTAAGATAGCCGAAGTTCCTACTAAAAAAGTTTTTGAACATGGTTTTGTTGGAGACTCAGAATCTGTTACTAGGATACTAGCATCTTCCTTAGATGAGCGCCAAAAGAAAGTTCTTCTGAGCAGAGTTTATATTTCTGCACAGGCAAAATCGCTTGTATCCGACAAATTGTCTCCGACTTTTACGATTGGGGTAATTGCTCTTACTCCTATAGAGCAGAGGATTGCAGCAGACATAGGCAAGAGAATTAAAGGAAGCCCTGGCACAGGGGAGGCAATCCTTATAGCAAAAAAGATTAGAGTTTTTGATGTTGTCGTTAACGATAGACCTTTG
Source organism: Caldisericum sp. (assembly GCA_020692945.1). Taxonomy (GTDB): domain Bacteria; phylum Caldisericota; class Caldisericia; order Caldisericales; family Caldisericaceae; genus JAIMJY01. The sequence goes on from JAIMJY010000005.1 coordinate 35,465, forward strand.
ATAACCAATTATCAGGGAATAAATATAAATAACATTGACGATGTTTTGTAAGGCCTTTTCTTTAGTCTGA
>JAIMJY010000006.1 GCA_020692945.1 Caldisericum sp.
CTATAATGTTCTTTGGAGGTGAATTTAGATGCTTATAAAATGGCTAGGTCATTCGAGTTTTTATATTGAAACGCAAGGAAAGAAAATTCTAACTGATCCATATGACCCTTCTATCGGTTATCCGAAGAAGTTTCCGCCTGTTGACACAATAACTGTATCCCATGAACACTCAGACCACAATTTCATCAAAGGGGTCCCTTCTTATAAAAACGTAGTGAGGGGAAGTATTGAAAAAACGATTGATGGAGTAAAATTCAAAGGAATTGGTGCTTCACATGACAACGAAAAGGGCCTTAAGCGAGGCCTTATCACGATGTTCAAAATCGAATCGGAAGGGCTTTCAATTTTACACCTCGGGGATCTCGGTACCCTCCTGAGTAAAGACCAGTTAGAAAGTATTGGCAAAGTCAACATACTGATGATTCCAGTTGGAGGCGTTTACACAATTGACAAAACTCAAGCCGAAAAGGTAGTCGAGCAAATAAGCCCAAATATAGTTTTGCCAATGCATTACAAGACAGAATATTTGAAATTCGACATCGATCCTGTAGATCCATTTCTAAAAGGTAAGCATTACACAGAGGTTGATCACCTCGATATTACAAAAGACACACTTCCCATAGAAACTCAAATCATTTTGCTCAAACTTGGCTTATAGGAACATTTTTACGCAAAATAAAATGCAGAACTGTGGCTAAGATAACCATGAATAGCGCGCCCAGTTGATTTGGCGTGAGACCAAAGAAGCGTGTAGGTATATAACGAATGAATTCAACAAAGAATTGCGTTACCGAGAACACATACAAGAAAATTACAAACACCTGACCATAGTATGAAGTTTTCTTTTTCATAAGAACCCAGAGCACAACAAAAAGGGTAATCCACCCACCAAGTGAATTGAGCAGTTGAGCAGGGAAAAGTGGCTTGTTGAGAAGCTCGCACTCAGAATTTGTGTTAGTAAACACATTTACAAGCGGAAAAACCTTTGGCCACCAAGATGGCACAACGACCCCGTGGCAACAACCGTTGAAAAAACAGGCAAACTTGCCTATACCATACCCTATCGCAAGACCCGGACTTGCAACGTCAAGAAGGCCCCAGAGGGAGATTTTATAGCGTTTTATTGCAAAAAGCACTGCAATGAGTCCTCCAAAAAACATTCCTTGAAAAGAGAGGCCCCCTTCCCATACGGCAACTATTTTTAAAGGATGGGAAATATAGAAAGATAACCATGGAGATGTAAGAATCCAAAAAATGCGCGCTCCAATAATTCCACCAATAATTGCCCAAATTGCAATATTTAGAAAATCGTCCTCCGAAATTTTCATTCGAGTTTTTGCAAAATGCATTGCCAAAAAAATCCCTGCGATGGTTGCGGTTGCAATAATGACTCCAAAAGTCCTTACCGTGAAACTGCCAATGTGAAATAAAATTGGATACATCTCCGCCTCCTTTTACTCTCCATAAAGGTCTTTGTTTGGATCACCGTGAGGAGAATTTAACTGCATCTCCTTGAAGAAATCCTCGCCAAATTCTCTTACTCTCATTGCAACTGGCATCGGCACAGAAAAACCAAACAAAAGAGACTCTCTTGCCTGAAGGCTTCTAAGAATCTTTTTAAGTCTTGAGCCACCTCCAACGCCTTGAAAGACTGAATCTATATCACTCTCGTCCATCATTTGTAAGACGAAGCGCGTCCCTACCTGAGACAGCACTTCAGGATCAATTTCGCTCGGTCGCTGATCGATAATAAATAAGGTAACATTGAATTTTCGCATTTCTCTGGCAATTATTCCAAAAATATTTCTTTCTTTGAGGTTTGTAGACAGAAATTTATGGGCCTCTTCAATTACGATAACCGTCCTTAAGCGCTTTAATTCGGAATCGCTCATTGATTCATGCTTTCCGTGAATCCTACGAGAAATGATGTTAGCAACAAGAAAATAGACAAGAGCAGAATTTTTGTACTTCCCAGAGAACTGCACAACAACTGAAATTCCACTCTTTAAATAGTTGAGTATCTGGTTTATGCTGCTTTCTTCCATAGTATCCTGAAGAAAGTCAAGCTCCGAAAGCCTCGTTGTATGCCTTATCAACGCAGAAAGAGAAGCAGAGTTTACCCCTAATGATTCCGAAATCTCCGCAAGCTCTTCGTCAGTTTTCCCTTGAAGCGAGAATAGAAACTTGAGCCATTCTTTGCCCTTCCTTCTTCTTACAAGAAGTGCAGTCTCCTCGGATTTTTCAGAGTAATGAAGTATTTCAGAGGTAAGAGCAATGTCCTCTGGATCCACGTCTACATAAGGAATCGTAATAATGCTGTCAGCATCAGGGTTATGTGCTACGTCAAAAACCTTAACATTCTTTGGAAAGAATGTTTTGAGAGAAGGCTCAACGCGCCCTTCCTCATTTTTTGAAGAGCGACCGTATTCATTATGCATGTCGAAAATTAGAAGAGAAGCAATCTCGTTTCTGATGAGCCCCGAAAAAACTATCTTTGCAAGAACTGTCTTGCCTGAACCCGTGATCCCAAAGATTGCATTGTTCCGCATAGAGAGTTTTTCAAGGTCAACGTATATATGCTCGTCCATCGTAAGGGGAGTCCCAATGAAAAATGGTTTTCCACCTCTTTTAAAGACAAGCTCGATATCTCTATTTTCCGCAAGGCGGACTGAAGAAAAATGCTCTGGTACAGTTTTGATAGACATTAGGTTACCATCCGGGTCAGCCATAACATAAGGTGAGAGCTGAATCTCAGAATATATGATGCTCCCCGAAAGAGCAAGTTTTTGAAGAGGCGTCTCGGGAGGGTCAAAAAATACGTCCTCGTTTGAAGAAAGTAATCTCAGATCGTCAATAATGCCAAAAAATTTGTAGATCCTTCCTTCTATTACTGCAAAATCGCCTATCTTCAGGCTCTCAGGTGAGACGTCCCTTAGAAGCCTTACAGCAAAACCCTCGGTCACCGAACCAGATTTTAGAAAACCAATCAAATTTTTACCTCCAAACTTTTGATGAACTGCTTTAAAGTTGAATAATCATTTCGAAATATAATCGAAAGTCTCGTAAGAATGCGCAAAAGTTCTTTGTCCCTGTTTATTTGAGGCACTGAAACAATGAATTTTCTAAGTAACCGCATTATCACTTCATTTCTTTGAGGAAGCATCGTTTCATCGATTCTAAACAGGAAATCCATGAAAGAAGAAGAACTTAGGACCTCTGTAAATTCAGCGTCTTCAACCCAATATAGAAGTGTGTGAATGTCTGGAACACCAGTAGGAGCTTCGTACTTTGTACCATTTAGTTCACAAACGGGAACCAACTGGTACATCCATCTCATTAGAAAAGTCGATTGCGGTTGTTCGCTTTCGATATCACCATAATCAAGTCCGTAAGGAGCAGGAGTCCTTCCAGGTATCCTGCTTTCTACAAACTGGTCAACCACAATGAGATAGCGCAATGGCTTACTGTTATTCTTTAGAAGGGAACCAATAGGTGGAATGAAATCCCTTTTTCCTTCCGCTGCAATGAAACTTGGTCTAAGTAATAAAATTTCTCCTATACTTTTCATTTTGAGAATTATACCATATTATTGAAATAATTAGTATAATGTTACAAAGAATTGAAGGAGGAAAAAGAAAAATGATCATTGATGGAAAAGAGATTGCAGCAAAAATAGAGACTGCATTAAAAAGAGAAGTGGATAGTCTCAAGCTCAATATGATTACGCCTTCTCTTACCCTTCTACAAGTGGGGGAAGATAAGGCAAGCGAAAGTTACGCAAGAAACATCACAAGAGAAGCTGATAAAATTGGTATATACGTTGAGCACTACAAAATCCCCTTTGAGGTAAACGAAAAGGATCTTATAAGAGAAGTGGAAAAACTTAATGAAAGGAAAAATATCAATGGAATTCTTCTTGAACTGCCTTTACCACCTCATATCAATAAGAATGCAATTATCGAAGCAGTTTTTCTCGAAAAAGATATCGACGGTTTTCATCCTGCAAATATGGGTAAACTACTCGAAGGTGCACCAGCTTTTATACCAGCAACAGCCCAGAGCGTACTCGAAACAATAAAAAGTGTTGTGCCATTTATAGAAGGACAGCACGCAGTTGTCGTTGGAAGAAGCAACATCGTAGGCAAACCAACTGCCTTACTCCTGTTAAATGAAAATGCAACGGTCACTATTTGCCATTCGAGGACGAGGAACCTTCAGGCCATAACGAGAACAGCAGATATACTTGTTGTGTCGATTGGAAGGCCAATGATGATAGATAAAAGCTATGTAAAAAACGGAGCAATCGTAATTGACGTTGGAATAAACAAAATAGAAGGGAAAATAGTTGGCGATGTCAACTTCAACGATGTTTACGATATTGCTGGCTGGCTCACACCTGTCCCAGGAGGCATAGGACTTCTTACAACGCTCATGTTGCTCAAAAATACGATAAAAGCAGCGAAGATCCAAAATAATATTCCATAGAAAATTTTTCAATATAACGACAAATAATCGCAAAGGCAGCAATTTATTATTTTCTTAATCCTTTATAACTTGCAATCTTTTCAGCAAGCTTATCCCCGATCCTTATCAGGGGATTCCAAAGGAGTAAATTGCAAAGACGGCAACTGCAAGGGAATAAATGAAAGAAAAGAAAGTAAATTCATTAAAAGGAACATGAATTACAGAAGATTAAAGGTTCTTATCAAAGAAGAGGATGTGAATAGACGGATTAAAGAACTATGCGAGGAAATAGCCAACGATTACCATGGCAAAAAGCCTATTCTCCTATCAATTCTCAAGGGAGGAGGTTTCTTTCTTGCAGATCTTGCAAGGTCCATAAAACTTGATTTAACAATAGATTTACTCCTTTGTAAACTGCACTCTTCGTAAGCAGTTCATATCTCTGCTTCAAGCTATGGAGGAGAAACTGAATCCTCCGGAAATGTGAGGATATTGAAGGACCTATCACAACCGATTGAAAATAAGGATATTATTCTTGTTGAAGACATAATAGACACAGGCTTACTCCTCTGTAACCTGCGCTCTTTTTCAGCAGGTTCTACCCTAAAATCAATATACGACATGCTCAAAACAAGAAATCCACACAGCATCAAAGTCTGTGTGTTGTTAGACAAACCTTCTCGAAGAAAGGTCAAAGTGCCTGTCCATTACAAAGACTTTGAGATTCCTGACCTTTTTGTTGTGGAATTCGGAATTGATTTGAGAGAGAGATACAGAAATCTTCCGTACATAGCATATCTTGAATGATCTAACCCAAAATATTTTTCTTCACAATCTCTCTTCCTTTTTCTATAAGTTTTGCTGAAGCTCCTTTAATGAATTTCTCTTTTATTACGCCTTCAGAGCCGACGATTCTATCTAGCTCCCTTAAGAAACTTCCTTTCCTTTTTCTTGAAAATTTTTTTACTTCCCCATAAGCATCCAATCCTTTTTGCCTTAAGAGAAGCTGGAGAATCTCAGAAAAAATCTCAGAGTGGTTTAACATGTCTTCTCTGATCTTATCTTCCTGCACTTTCATGCTTTGAAGTCCATTGTGCAACATTTTTAAAGAAAGCAGAAGATACGCAAACGACATTCCAATATTTCTTTTAACGGTAGAATCGGTTAAGTCCCTTTGCAGCCTGGATTTAAGGAGTTTATTGGAGAGAAAGCCAAACATTGCCTCGGCAAGCTCTGCGTTACCTTCGCTGTTTTCAAATTTTATTGGGTTTATTTTATGTGGCATTGTAGACGAGCCCACGGACTCTTTAGAAACAGTCAAAGAGATGTACTCGAGAAGGAAATAATTCCAAATGTTTCTATCCGCATCAATAATAACTGAGGAAATCCTCTTAAGCATATCAAAAAGTTTAGCATAGGAGTCTGCCGGCAAAATTTGAGTTACGAAAATATTCGGCTTTAAGCCTAAATCCCTAACGAAACGCTCAGAGAAAGAAATCCAATCAACCTTTGGGTAGAGAGCGGTAAGCGCATTATAGCCTCCTGTTGCTTCTGCAACCTTACCTTCAATCTCAATGTCCTTCAAATCCTTGTAGAGTATCGATAACCTCACTGCATAGTTTATAAACTGTTTACCAAGTGTAGTTGGAGTAGCGGGTTCCCCATGAGTAAAAGAAAGCATTGAAAGAGATGCATATTCTTCACTTTTTTGTAGAAGAGACTCAATTGCATCTTTAAGGCTTTTAAGAATAACGTTTCTCCCTTCGTTAAGCATGAGACCATAGCAAAGGTTATTGACATCTTCGGAAGTTAATCCAAAATGAACGAAAGTTTTAAGATTAGGCAGGACAACGTCTTTTAAAAACTCTACAACAGCATATACGTCGTGTTCCGTTTTTGCCTCATATTTTTTGATCTTTTTTAGTTCTTTAATAGAAAAACTTTCCTTTATCCTGTCTAAGCATCCTGCGTCAAAGTTAATGCCAGTTTCTTCTAAGAATGCCTTGAGGTAATCTACCTCAACAAAAACGCGTTTCCTCACGAGGGCGAATTCCGAAAATATCTGGGAAAGCTCCGAGACAAAATCGAAATATCTACCATCAAGAGGAGAGATTTCAAAAAAGTTATCTGTACTCAATTGTATCACCTCTCTCGGGTCCATAAGAAAGAATTGTTACGGGGATCCCTGTAAATTTTTCGATAAAGAAAATATATCTTCTAATACCAGCAGGAAGCGCATCCTTGGCGCGCCCTTTGAGAGCTTCCCACTCGGCCTTCTCAAGGTTTTCGAGTAGCCCAAAAGTCTCATAAATAGGCTTAACCATCTGAAGGTCGTAAGCGTTTGGAGGAAAATAATCTAATTGTTTCCCGTTCAATTCATATGAAACTGCCACCACGAGATCAGCAATTGATGGGAGAATATCTATTTTGGTAACCGCTAATTCCTTTATTCCACTTACTTCCACTGCAAATTTGAGTGCAAAGAGATCAAGATAACCAATCCTCCTTGGCCTACCTGTTGTTGCACCGTATTCGTTACCTTTTTTTCTCAGTATTTCAGCATCAGTTCCATTTATTTCGGTTGGAAACGGTCCTTCGCCCACTCTCGTAGTGTAAGCTTTGGTTATGCCTATAACCTTATCTATCGAAGAAAAAGAAACACCCGTACCTGTAAAGGCACCCTGTGCAATTGTATTTGATGAAGTTACAAACGGGTACGTTCCAAAATCAATATCAAGAAGGACTCCCTGTGCTCCTTCAAAAAGCACTTTTTTACCGTCCTTAAGAAATTTATTTACAAGAAACGATGTACTTTTAACAAACTGTGCAATTTGTTTTCCGCAGGCTGAATACGAAGCAACAATTTTTGTTTTATACGATTCGAAATCTTCAGGTGTCGTTATTCCTTCAAAGATTAGATAGTCGCGTTTTGCATCGATAACCTTAGAAATAAAATCCCTTGCATTTGGATGCGTTATATCGCAAATCCTCAGATTAGTCCTTTCCATTTTGTCTTCATATGCAGGACCAATGCCCTTTCCAGTCGTACCAATGCCATGCCCCTTTGCCCTGTCAATTTCTTTATGGTAAGGCAGTATAACATTAGCTCTATCACTTATAAAAATAGATGGATTAATACCAATTGATACGAGATTTTCAAGTTCGCTGACAAGCTCCACAGGGTCAATTACCATTCCATTCCCAAGAATACAGACATTGCCATTTAGAGCACCTGATGGGATTTGGTGAAGGCGCACCTCTTTTCCATTATAGAAAACCGTATGGCCAGCATTTGCTCCACCGTTGAATCTGACCACAACATCCATATCTTTCGAAAGAAAGTCGACAATCTTTCCTTTCCCTTCATCTCCCCACTGCGCTCCAACAACAATTATTCCTGCCACATGAACCTCCTCTTATAACTTTTGCAAAAGTTGGTGGAATTAAATTTAAGATAAAATCACTTTCTACCGTTCTCTTTTACTCCTCTGGAATTCACTGAAAAAGAGCGTAAATTACAAAAGATTAAACCTACGTTCCTTTTCAGTAGGTTTAATCTTTAAATTAATGTCAAGACTTTTCGCAGAATGGGTAAGTTTACCCATTGAAATAAAATCAATGCCAAGAGGTGCTATCAGTTTGATATCTTCCTGAGACATGTTTCCTGAAACTTCAATAAGGCATTTTCCATTGATTATCTTCACTGATTTCTTGATTGTCTCAATATCCATATTATCGAGCAGTATTACATCAACGTTACTTGAGAGTGCTTCTTTTACTTCGTCAAGGTTGCTTACCTCTACCTCTATTTTATAATACGGAGAAACTTTTGCCTTTACCTTTTTTACTGCCTCTGCAATTCCACGAGCTGCTTTTATGTGATTATCTTTTATGAGAACCATATCATACAACCCAAATCGGTGATTCTCGCCACCTCCGACTTTTACGGCATACTTCTCTAATACTCTAAGAAGAGGCGTTGTTTTCCTTGTGTCAAGGATTTTTACTTTTGTTCCGTGAGCAGCCTTCACACAGTTGTATGTATACGTTGCAATGCCAGAAAGCCTTTGAAGGAAATTCAGAGCAACACGCTCACCCTCAAGAATTGCTTTTTCCTTTCCGTACACCTCTGCAATGATGTCGCCACTTTTTATAAACGCCCCATCAGAAACTTTTAAGGTAACAACAGCTTCAGGATCTAAAAAATGGAAAACTTCTTCAATAAGCGGAAGTCCTGCGATGACACCGTCTTCCTTCATCATTACAACGGCTTTACCGTACATATTATCACTCACTATAGCTTCCGTTGTTATATCACCAGATCCTATATCCTCTTCAAGTGCCTTTTTAATGATTTCTCTTAAAAGATGCTTCGGTATTGACATCACGATAAATCACCTCCCCACTCTTTACTCCTCTGTAATTCACTGATAAGGAGCGTGGATTACAAGGGATTAAAACTGCGCTCCTTTTTAGCAGTTTATCTAAAACAACGTGCTTTAACCATTCGTCACTCGTGTTAGGAAAATCAAATCTATAGTGCGCGCCTCGGCTCTCTTCTCTTGTCAATGAGGCATAAGTCATTAGGTAGGCTGTTACAAGTATATTTTTTAGCTCCAAAAAATGCTTACTCTGTGAGAACATGCCTTTTATTTCTTTTTGCCACTTTTCAATAATTACAAGTGCTTTTTCCAAACCATCTCCACTCCTCATAATACCTACATTATTCCACATTAACTGCTGGATATCCTTGCGAGAAAAAGATAAGTCAGGTTTCTCGATAAAAGTCAATTCATTTGAACCATCAAAAACAACATTATCCGTTGAAGAATCAGCAAGAATTGCTTCAATGCAGGACTTCCCAAACACAAGACATTCAAGAAGAGAGTTACTTGCAAGTCTATTAGCACCATGAAGCCCGGTACAGGCAACCTCGCCGCAGGCGAACAGATTCTCCAAACTCGTTCTTCCTAACTCATCTGTTTCAATGCCACCCATAAAATAGTGCGCCGCGGGCTCTATAGGGATGGGCGCTTTTGTGATATCGAAACCAAATTCTTTGCAAGTTGCATAAATGGTGGGAAACCTTTCATGTATTCTCATCTCACCTATGGGAGAAAAGTCAAGGAATATATCTGCGTTAGTTCTTTTAGCCTCGCTCAACACGGCTCTTGTGGCAATATCTCTTGGCGCTAAATCGGCAAGTTCACTGTAGTTTACCATAAACCTTTCACCGTAATTATTAAGTAAAACTCCGCCTTCGCCTCTTACCGCTTCAGAGATCAGAAATTTTCGCTTAAGAGGAACTTTCAAAGTGGTAGGATGAAATTGGTAAAATTCTAAGTCCATAAGTCTTGCCCCTGCTCTAAAAGCAATGGAAAGCCCAGAACCTTCAACTCCATCAGGATTTGTGGTATTTTGATAAAGCTGACCTGCTCCTCCTGTCGCCAAAATGAAATACTTTGAAAGGAAAATTTCCACTTCGTTAGAACTGTTCAGAAATGCTCCTCCAACAACAGTATTTCCGTTTGTTGTAAGGTCAATAAGGTCATAATTCTCAAATATTTTTACATTGCTCCTCCGGCTCGCAATTCGAATAAGCGTTGTCTCCAATTCTTTACCTGTAGCGTCTCCACCAGCATGTATTATTCTTCGTTTGCTATGAGCACCCTCTTCTGTTAAAGCCAAGTTTCCGTCTGTCTTATCAAATTTAACGCCAAGGGAAATCAAATCCTTAATTCTTTCTATCCCTTCCTTTACAGTCTTTTCTACTATCGATTTCTCATTGAGACCCGCTCCTGAATAAAGCGTATCCTGAATGTGAAATTCAACCGCATCGTCAGGACCTAAGGCAACCGCAATGCCACCCTGAGCATAGTAACTGCTTCCATCGTTAAGTTTCCCTTTACTAAAAATTGCAACTCTGAAGTTTGATGGAGCATTTAGTGCGGCAGTTAATCCTGCAACACCACTTCCAACAATAATGATGTCGTATTCACCTTTGACGTTCTCTTTGGAGAAATTTACAAGGAACCTTTCAAAATTCATATTTCAAACATCCTTTCAATTGCAAGCCTTGCCTTCTCTCTAACATCTTCTTTTACCTTAACAACGTATTGCATATTCTCAAGTGAAGACAAAACTTTTCCTAAGGTTATCTTCTTCATATTTGGGCAGAAAATTGGTTTGGAAAATGTATAAAATTCTTTAGTAGGATTCTCTTTCTTAAGCCGATAAATCAAGCCTTCCTCGGTTCCTATTATAAACTGCTTACGAGGAGTGCAGTTTACAGAGGAGTAGAACTCTTTGTTGTTGTCGTTTTTAACATAGTTGAGAATGCCCGTCGTACTTTTCACTGCATCTGCAAGTGCTAAAACTTCTCTTTTGCATTCAGGATGAGCAACGAACTTTGCGTCAGGATGAATCCGCTTAATTTCAAGGACGTCGCTTCTATCAATCACGTTGTGGGTGGGGCAAAAGCCGTCCGAAAGGTAAACTTTTTTTTGCGTATACTCTTGCACGTATGAGCCCAGATTTCTGTCTGGAATAAAAATCACTTCTTCCGAAGGAACCTTTTCAACGATGCTTACGGCATTGGAAGATGTGCAACAGTAATCACTCATGGCTTTAACTTCAGCACTCGTATTTACGTAAGCAACAACAAGCGCTTTAGGGTGCTCTACTTTCAATTTTTTAATCTCGCTTACCGTAATTGAGTCGGCAAGAGGGCAGCCAGCATTCATATCAGGTATCAATACAATCTTGTCCGGGGCTAAAATTGAGATAGTTTCAGCCATAAAGTAAACACCGCAAAGCACTACAACACGCTCTTTCAATGTCTTTGCAATTTTTGCTAATTCAAGTGAATCACCAACAAAATCCGCAACATCCTGGACTTTAGCTATCTGATAATTATGAGCAAGAATCACTGCATCTCTCTCTTTCCTGAGATTGTTAATTTTAGTTACTATATCCATTGTGCCTCCATTACTTAAACCATTGAAGCCAATAAATTATACCAGAAAAATGCAAGAATGTGAAAATTAAACAGAGCAAAGCCGCTAAAAGATTAAAAAGTCTTTACTAACTCACTGCGAATTCTGACATTTTTAATTAGATTACTCCCTCCTATAAGGTTTGAGGAGTGCAGAAGGAGCAGATGCCCTCCTTGCGCTTATTATCAATACAAGAATAGTCAACACATATGGAAGCATTAGGTAAACCTGGAACGGTACGCTAATTGAAGTCCCTTGTAACCTCAAACCAATAGCATCAATTCCTCCAAAAAGCAAAGCTCCCCAAAAAACTTTTGCAGGGACCCAATTTGCAAAAATTACCAAGGCTATTGACACCCATCCTCTTCCGCCAACGATATCGTAGAGGAACATGTTGAATTCTGCTAATGTAAAGAATGCACCGCTCAAACCCATCAATGCTCCGGCAATCATGAGAGATATATAGCGTATTTTATAAACATTAACTCCAACAGCGTCTGCAGCTTCTGGATTTTCTCCAACAGACCTTATGGATAAACCGAAATTTGTTTTAAAAAGCAAGTATCCAGAAATTGGTACTGCAATCAATGCAAAATAGGTAATTATTGTCTGGTTAAATAAAACTGGGCCAATGATTGGTATTTTTGAAAGAAGTGGAATACTTATCGCTGTAAAAGGAGTAATTGTTGGTGGAACCGTAGGAGAACCAATAATTGCCCTGTAAAAGTAATAAGTTAGTCCTGTCGCAAAAATCGTAATTCCTAAACCAGAAACATGTTGGTTCAATCCAAGCGTTACAGTAAGAAAAGCCATAAACAATCCAAAGAGAAGTCCGGAGAGACTAGCTAAAGTTACTCCGAGCCAAAGATTCTTTGTAAGGTATACCGTAATAAATCCTGCAAAAGCACCAAACATCATTATCCCTTCTATTCCCAAGTTTAATACTCCAGAGCGCTCAGAGAATGTTTCTCCAAGTGTAGCAAGAATCAACGGAGTTGCTACCCTCACCGTTGCCGCTAAAAAACCTATCCAGAATGGTAAAGTAAGAAAGCTGCTCATTTTCCCCTCCCAATCTTAATTCTGTACTCGAATAGTAAAAGCATCATGAGCATAACGATAAGGGTTATGCCCTGAATTACATCTGAAATGTAAATAGGGATATGCAAATTGTAACTCATAACATTGGCTCCTGTTATGACCATAGCAAAGTAAATTGCTGCCAACAGTATACCAATCGGATTAAGTCTTCCGAGCATAGCAATGACAATTCCACTGTACCCATAACCAGGTGAAATTGTTTGAATCAAATGATACTGCACTCCTGCAACTTCCCCAACTCCTGCAAGACCTGCAATGCCACCGCTTATTATGGAAACGATTATTATACTCTTAACAGTGTTTATTCCGAGAAAATTCGAAGCACGAGAACTTGCTCCTGTTGCCCTAATTTCAAATCCAAGTTTTGTTTTCTTGATTATAAACCACATAAAAGCAACGGCTAAAAGAGAAATTATAATTCCCAAATGAAGCCTTGACTGGGGAATAAGTTTTGGAAAGTAGGCATTTGGTGCAATAGATGGAGAAGATGGATACATTGTAACGGGATCTCTCCAGGGACCGTTAAGCAAAGCGCTTACTATGTATATCATCACGTAATTCATGAGAAGCGTTGTAACAACATCGTCAACCTTCAATTTGGCTTTAAGATAGCCAGGAATAAACGACCAAATTGCACCAGCAACAATGCCTGCAACAATTATTACAAGAACATAAACAACAGGGCTAAACGGAAGTTTCATTAAGCCAAACCATGTTGCAGCTAAGGCTCCTGCATAGAGCTGGCCTTCAGCTCCTATGTTCCAATACTTGGCAGTAAAAGCAAACGCAACAGCAATGCCCGTAAGTATAAGAGGAGATGCCTTTACGAGCATTTCCAGCAAAGCAAATTTAGAACCAACGGCGCCTACAAACATATAATAAAAAGCAGTAAATGGGTTCTTTTTAAGAATGAGTAAAAAGATTGAAGAAATCGCAAGTGATATTAAAATTGCAATAAAAGGAGCAAATATCTGGAACCAAACTGGAGGAGTATTTCTTTTTTCCAGTTTAACGCTAATTAGACCCACCTTTAACCTCCCTTTTCAAAGAGCCTGCCATCATTAACCCAATTGTTTCAATATCAACCTGCTCGCATTCTCTGTCAATAATTCCCATTATTCCACCTTCATACATAACCAATATTCTGTCGCTTAAATGTATTATCTCATTCAAGTCTTCTGAAATGAGCATGACTGCGGATCCTTTTGTTTTTGCATGTAACAATTTCTCGTGCATATACTCTGTCGCTCCTATATCCAGTCCCCTTGTAGGTTGAGATGCAATGATCATTTTGGGTTGTTGAGAAAGCACTCTTGCAAGTATGACTTTCTGAAGATTCCCTCCAGAGAGAGTTCTAGTTATGTCATATACGCTTGAGATTTTAATATTATATTCCTTGACAAGTTTCTTTGCCACTTCTTCTATCTTTGAGTAGTCAATTAACGCCCCTTTGGAATAAGGAACTTTGTCATAATACTCAATTACCAAATTTTCAAGGACAGGAATATCCAAAATGAGCCCATCTTCCATTCGATCTTCTGGAATCCTTCCTACGCCCATTTTAATAATTTCCTTTGGTGATTTTCCAGTAATATCCTTCCCTTCGAGAAAAAATTTTCCATTTCTAGGTATTCTAACGCCACAAATTACGTCTTCGAGTTCTTTCTGTCCGTTTCCTGAAACTCCTGCAATGCCAAGTATTTCGCCTTTTCGTACATCAAAAGAGATTCCTTTTAAAGCCATTATCCCTTTCTCATTAACTACAGAAAGGTTATCAACTTTAAAGAGAGCCTCTTCTGCTTTGTACGTATCACATACGTTTTATTTAAACCTTCATGAGGTCTATTTGGTTTCTCATTTTGAAAACCGCTGAACCTCATAGTTGGAGGCCTCTTTTGTTATGAAGACATCGTGAGGGTGGGATTCTTTCATTGAAGCAGCGGTTATCTCTACAAACTCTGAAACTTTATGGAAATCTTCAATAGTTGTCGCTCCACAATAAGCCATTCCTGATCTTAATCCACCTATAAGTTGGTATAGCATTTCTTCTACTTTACCACGGTAGGGTACCATTCCTTCAATGCCCTCAGGTACCATCTTGTCAAGAGGGAGATTTTCCTGATAATACCTATCTCCGCTGCCTTCCTTCATTGCGCTCAAACTTCCCATTCCTCTATAGGATTTAAATTTTCTTCCTTCATAGAGTATTATTTCTCCTGGGGCTTCTTCTGTTCCTGCAAGAAGACTTCCCAGCATAACCGTTGAAGCACCTGCTGCAATTGCCTTGACTACATCACCGGAATATCTAATTCCACCATCTGCAATTACTGGAATGCCATACTTAAAAGCCTCAGAAGCGCAATCCATTATTGCTGTAAGTTGTGGAACTCCAACACCTGAAATAATCCTTGTAGTGCATATTGAACCAGGACCTACACCAACCTTAACAGCATCGACTCCTGCTTCTATAAGAGCTCTCGTGCCTTCTTTTGTTACAACATTTCCTGCTACCAGCTGAAGCTCAAAGAACTGTTCTTTTATTTTCCTTACAACTTCAATAACATTTCTCGTATGACCGTGAGAAGTATCAACAATAACAACGTCAACATCCTCGCTCACTAATGCTTTTACTCTTTCCAATGCATCTTTTATTCCAACTGCTGCCCCTGCCATGAGACGGCCTCGATTGTCCCTTGCAGCATTTGGATGGTCAAAGAATGAACTTATATCTTTTATCGTTATTAAACCAACAAGATTGCCATCCTTGCCAATAATCGGGAGTTTCTCAACTTTGTGCTTTTGAAGAATCGCCTTCGCCCCTTCAAGTGTTACTGGAGCATATGATGTAATCAGTTTCTCAAAAGAAGTCATAAGCTCCTTCACTTTAGTATTCTTCCTTTCCTCAAACCTTATATCTCTGTTTGTAAGGAGACCTACAAGTTTACTGTTCTCCACCACTGGCAGTCCGCTAATTTTATAATAATGCATAAGGTTTTCTGCATCTTCAATAGTTTGTTCTGGAGTGATTGTTATAGGATTAATAATAACACCGTTCTCTGAAAGTTTCACTCTTCTTACTTCCTTTGCTTGGCGTTCAATGCTCATATTTCTATGTATGATTCCAATACCGCCCTCTCTTGCAACCGCAATTGCCATAAGAGACTCCGTAACAGTATCCATCGCAGCAGAAATAATTGGAATGTTCAGCACCAATTTCTTTGTAAGCAGTGTCTTAACATTTACATCTCTTGGTAAAACCTCGCTGTACCTTGGCACAAGCAAGACATCGTCAAATGCATAAGCTTTCTTAAATTCCATTTTTATCACTCCCATTCTATCGTTGCAGGGGGTTTGTCCGTTACATCATAGACAACCCTCCCCACTTCAGGTATTTCACCTGTTATTTTTGAAGATATTTTTCTCAAAATTTCATAGGGCATCATGTGCCATGAAGCAGTCATTCCTTCAAGGCTATCCACTGCTCTCAGTGCTACAACATAGTCGTAAGTCCGCTTGTCCCCCTTCACTCCAACACTTCTTACAGGTAGAAGTACCGCAAAAGTCTGCCATATCTTATCATATTCGCTTGTTTCTTTCAAGATTTCAAGCATAATATGATCAACCTTTCTCAAAATCTTGACTTTCTCCGGGGTAGCCTCTCCAATGATTCTTATGGCAAGCCCAGGCCCTGGGAAAGGCTGCCTGTTTAAGATCTCTTTAGAAATATTTAGCAGCTTACCTATGTCCCTCACTTCGTCCTTAAAAAGCTCTCTAATCGGCTCAATGAGTTTGAGGTGCATCAAATCCGGAAGACCCCCAACATTATGATGACTTTTAATCCTCGATGAAAAAGAGGAAGAGCCCGCTGATTCTATAACATCTGAATAGATTGTTCCCTGAAGGAGATATTCTGCATTGATCAATCTGGCTTCCCTCTCAAAAACCTCAATAAACAACTTTCCAATCATTTTTCTTTTCTCTTCGGGATTTTCTACTCCTTCTAATCTTTTAAAAAAGAGCTTCGAAGCATCAACCACTTTCACTTTGATACCAATATCAGCAAGAACCTTCGGTACAGCGATATCCTCCTCGCGAAGAAGACCATGATCAACAAATATAGGAACCAGATTTTCTCCGATGGCTTTTGATACTAAGACAGTTGCAACAGTTGAATCAACGCCACCAGAAATAGCTCCTATAACCTTCGAGTTTGAAACAGTCTTTCTTATCTCTTTAATTTTTGCCTCAACAAAGTCATCTATCCTCCAGCTCTGTTTTGCCTTACAAACATCAAAAAGAAAATTCTTAATTATCTCGTTTCCATATTCAGTCTGACTTACTTCAGGATGGAACTGCAGAGCATAGATATTCTTCTCTTTTGACTCAAATCCCGCAATTATCCCGTTCTCACTTTTAGCAGTAAGGATAAAGCCCTCAGGCAATTTTTGAACGGTATCACCATGGCTCATCCAGCTTGAAATTTTTTCTGGCAAATTATTAAAAATCTTTGAATCAAAAGTTTCTACAGATGTAAGACCATACTCAAATGTTTTGCCTCTTGCAATTTTTCCATCAAAAACTTTTGCTAATAATTGCATTCCATAGCAGATTCCGAGAACAGGTATACCTTTTTCAAGTAAATTAATATTAACCTGAGGAGCATCTTTCAAATAAACACTCGCAGGTCCCCCTGACAGCATTATACCGACCGTATCAGGCATGACGGAAACATTCTCAGGGCTTTCAACCCGTGAGTATACTCCAAATTCCCTTATCCTTCTCGCAAGGAGTCTCGTATACTGCGAACCATAATCAACTACAATTATTTCATCCATCTCGTTCAAACCCCTTAAAAATTTTACGCTGCCCCCTTCTTATGTGCGGTCACGTACAGGAAAATAAACACTGGTTCTCGGTTGCCAATTCCATTCATAAAGAAGATTTTGTAAACATTTTCAAACTTTATTCTATTATTACAGAATTATACATAATACGGGAAAAAACAAAATATTAATACCCAGTTTTTTCAATGTTTCAAAATTATACTACAGTGAAATTTTCTATCTGTAATTGCTACCTTTACAATTACTTAACCTCCTCCCCTCTAAGTCATCTTTGTTCTTTTTTTTCTCCATCTCTGAAAGAGGATTAAGGCGTAGGCTTTATCACACGCTCTTTTCCGTGCAAAAGCAAGTGACTCGAAGAGCCCGTGGCAATATCGTTGTTTTAGTTCCGATTGATGCCAGGCACCAGGTCAGTAATTTTTGATGAAGCAATTTGTACGCTTTCAAAAACACACAAAAACTGTTAAAATACATTCAAGGAGGAAATATGAAAAACGAAGGACTTCTGAAACTTGAATGGGCGAAGGAACACATGCCGATACTTAAAATGCTTGAAAAAGATTTTGCAAAACGCAAACCATTTAAAGGGATTAATATTGCACTATCCATACACCTTGAGGCAAAAACTGCAAATCTTTCGCTTCTTTTAAGGAGTGGAGGGGCAAACATCTTTGTTACAGGTTCAAATCCACTCTCAACACAGGACGACGTCGTTAGCGCTCTTATAGAGAAAGGAATGACCGTCTTTGCTCATCATGGAGAAAGCGAAAAGGAGTATTGGGAGAACAGAAACAAAACATTAGACATCAAGCCACAAATAATAGTTGATGACGGGGGGGATCTGGTGTATCTTGTCCACAAGAAAAGGAAAGAACTTCTTAAGGGAATCATCGGCGCAAACGAGGAAACAACGACAGGCGTTATAAGAGATAAAGCGCTAGAAAAAGCAGGTAAATTGAAATTTCCTGTAATTGCGGTAAACAACGCAAAGTGCAAACACTTCTTTGATAACAAATACGGCACAGGACAATCCACCTGGGATGGAATAATGCGCACCACAAACATCACTGTTGCAGGGAAAACAGTTGTTGTTTCAGGGTATGGATGGGTAGGGAAAGGCATTGCAATGCGTGCAAAAGGACTTGGGGCAAAAGTAGTAGTGACCGAAGTTGATCCAATAAGCGCAATGGAAGCATATATGGATGGGTTCGACATAAGAGAAATGAAAGATGCAGCAAAAATTGGAGATATATTCGTAACTGGGACAGGTAACACAAACGTGATTGACTCAAGACACTTTGAACTTCTGAAAGACGGGGCAATCCTTGCAAACGCTGGGCACTTTGATGTTGAGGTAAAAATGGACGACCTCAAAAAAATTGCTAAGAGCCATCGCGAGGTTAGAAAAAATATCACCGAATACACACTTCCAAACGGAAGGAGGGCCTATGTCCTTGGTGAAGGACGGCTCGTTAACCTTGCTTGTGCAGATGGACATCCTATTGAAATAATGGACCTTTCATTTGCAGTGCAAGCACTTGCGGCAGAGTACATAGTAAAAAACAAACTCGAAAATAAGGTGTACGATGTTCCAGACGAGATAGACCAAAAAGTAGCCGATGCATTCCTTGATTCATACGAAATTAAAATTGACAAGCTCACAAAAGAGCAGATTAACTATTTAACAAAACCACATTAATCTGCTGAGTAAAGTACAGATTACAAAATATTAAAGGAGGGAAACATGTCGTTCATTATAACGGTTTATGTGCCATCAGGCATCGTAATGGCGTCAGATAGCAGGCAAACAGTAGCACTCCAGCGCACTGACAACCAGGGAGCTACACCCATTCCAATCGTTAGCTCAGACTACGTTTACAAAACATTTCTACTGCCTAAGCAGGCCATTGGGATAAGCACCTTTGGAGAATCGCTTCTTGGGAGAATGCCAACTGATTTCCATATCAAAACATTCGAAGAAGAGTCGCTTACAGAAAAAGACGACGTAGAAATGGTAGCAGAAAAACTGCTGAATTTTTTCAAAAGAAACTTCCCAAATGCAGATACATCTTTTCACATTTCAGGCTACAAAAAGAAGGACAAAGTGAGCATGCCTTTTGTGTATCACTGCAATATCAAGAGAGCAGAACTTCAAAGGTTGAACTTCAACAAGCAAAATAACCAGGTTCTGTACGGTGCAAGCTGGGGAGGCGAAGGAGATATAATAGCTGAGATTCTTCAACCTGTACTCATGAAAGATGCCACCGGAAACCCGAAAGAAATTCAAAAACCACCGGTTATATGGGATGCAATGCCGATTCAGGATGCAATTGATTTTGCTACCTACGCAACTAAAACAACAATTGACACAATGAAGTTCCAGGCACGACCAAAGACAGTCGGCGGCCCAATTGATGTACTTCTAATAACTCCTGAGGGAGCAAGGTGGGTCAGAAGAAAGGAAATTGAGTAGGGTTTTTCTCAATTAGCAGGACACTGTCTAAAATGTTATGGTTTGCACTCGCATTAGTTTTTCTTGCAATTGTTTATGGAATTTTTATTGAGCCTAATACGCTTATTAAAACGGAGCTAAATTTAAATTTTGAGGGTTTGCAAAAACCTTTGAAAATCATCCAGATTTCTGACTTGCATGCAACAAAAATTTCTCGTCCTTTCATAAAGGCTCTCAAAGCAATAGAGAAAGAGTGTCCTGATTTTGTTTTTATAACAGGCGACTTTGTTGGTTACAATAGGCATTTGCTTTGCAAGGATTACCTTGCAGAAATTGCAAAAGCCTGCCCAAACACATATGCCATTTTGGGCAATTGGGACCACAAGGCAAAAAACTTTAAACGCCTTGTTCAAGAAATACAAGAAACAGGAATAAAATTGCTTATTAATGAACATATCGGCGCAAAAGGTATTTTTATTGCAGGAGTTGACGACCCATATAGAGAAATGGACAATTTGCCAAAAACTTTCAAGAATATTCCAAAGAACGGCTTTGTAATTCTGCTTGCACATTCTCCTGATATAATTTACAAGGCCCTGCCATATAAACCTAAACTTATTTTATCAGGACACTTGCACGGTGGACAGGTTGCTTTACCCTTCATTAAGTTTGCCATTTATTCACCTTCAAGGTATTGGGTAAAATTTTTGAAGGGGCTATACAAAATAGAACAAACCTATCTCTATGTGAATAGAGGCATCGGCGAAAGCCATTTAAGAATTAGGATTTGCTCTCCTCCTGAGGTTGCGATAATAAATCTAAAATCTGCAGATAATTTATAAAAGCAACTCCTCTTACATCGTAACCCCTTATTAATCAGGCCAAGCATTCTGACAAAAACCTGCTGAGAAAGTCGCAGATTTAATCCCTTGTAATCCACGCTCCTTACCAGTGAATTACAGAGGAGTAAAGAAAATTACGTGAGGCAACATGAGGGTGTATTACATTTTAAAGCGAGATTTCAAAATACAAGAAAGGTATTTCGCAATCATATGAAAAACAGTAAAATTTGATAAAGCAAAACTTCTAAAAGTAAGTAGCGTTACTAGGAGGGTTTAAAATCATTTATGATACACAAATCAAATCCCAAATTTCTTTTTTAATATCTCCAGCGCATGAAGCGCTGCAAGCTTTGAGTGCTCGTAGTAGATACCGCCTTGAAGATATGCAACATATGGCTCCTTCATTGGGGCATCTGCAGAAAGTTCAATGGATGAACCCTGCACGAATGTGCCTGCTGCCATGAGGATTTTGTTTCCGTATCCTGCAAGAGGCGAAGGCTCAATCTCTGCATCAGAATCTACAGGTGAAGCGCTCTGTATTGCCTGGGCAAACGCAATAAGCATGTCGGGAGTTCCCAATTTTATCGCCTGAACGATATCGCTTCTTTTTTCGTTAAATCTGGGCTTTACTTCAAATCCAAATTCCTCAAAGAGTCTTGATGCAAACAGTGCCCCTTTCAAAGCATTTGAAACAACAAGCGGAGCATAGAAAACTCCCTGGAGGAAAAGCCGTGTTAATCCAAGCATAGGGCCAATCTCACGCCCAACTCCTGGTGCTGTAAGCATAGCCTCAATTTTTCTTATATATTTTTCTTGACCAACGATATATCCACCTGTTGGGGTAATCCCACCGCCCATATTCTTAATCAAAGACCCAATGACAACATCTGCTCCAACGTCTGCTGGCTCAACAGCCTCTACAAATTCTCCGTAGCAATTATCAACCATAATGCAGGCTTCAGATTTTACTTCCCTAACACGCCTTATTGCCTCTCCAATTTCCTCCACGGTAAGGGATTTCTTAAAGGAGTATCCTCCAGAGCGCTGGATTGTAATAACGGAAGCTCTCTTAATCTTTTCTCTATCGAACTCTTCTCTTATATCGAATTTGTCAAAGTTAATGCCATATTCTGCAAGTGAGCCCTCAACTTTTCGGATGCCAATGATTCCCTCTCCTGTTTCGTAAGGTTCACCTGTAATATAAAGAAGCAGATTTCCTGGCCTCAATAAGCCGAAAAGAGCTGTAGAAATTGCATGAGTGCCTGAAACAATCTGCGGACGCACAATGGAAGCTTCTGTTTTGAAAATTTCTGCATATACCTTCTCAACCTTGCCCCGCCCTGGGTCGTTGTAACCATAACCTGATGTGTCTCTAAAATCAACATCATGCACGGATGACTTTTGAAAAGCTTCAAGCACCTTCACAAAGTTTTTTTCCCGAACCTTATCAATTTCTTTGAAAAAATCAGTCAGTTCATTTTCAATGTTTTCGCCAATACTCAAAATTTCATTACTTAGTTTCAAATAGAAACTCCTTTATTCCTCTGTAACCTGCACTCTTTTTCAGCAGGTTTATTCCTCTGGAATCCGCACTCATTTTCTCCTATGAATTTGCTCCACCTAAAGAAAAAAAACAAAAAGAGGGATTGCCACGCTCGTAAAAGACACTTGCTCGCAATGACAAATCCGACTGTCATCGTTCACTCCTTTTCAGCGGATTTACTAATTTCTCTATTTCTGGAAGCACGCTTTTTAAATTAGAACTGTCAAACCAAATTACATCACGCTCTTTTTTGAACCATGTAATCTGCCTTTTTGCAAAGTTGCGCGTTCTTTGCTTGATTATTTCCCGAGCATCGTCAAGCGTAATGTGTCCTTCAAGATAATCGATTAATTCCTTATAACCAATTGCCTGAAGCGCTGTTTTAGACCATTTTTCGTATTTGCTCTTTAACTCCTCAACCTCTTTTACAAGACCTTTTTCAAACATTATATCAACACGTTCGTTTATGTTCTCGTACAACTTTTCTCTATCTTTTGTTAAGCCTATCTTCAAAAATTCCAGATTAGACGGGTTATTTGTAACAGACGAAATCAATTTACCGGTTTGTTTGTAGTATTCAACTACCCGAATGAGCCGTTTACGGTCAGAAGCACCAATGCGACTTACTGCAACAGGATCAATTTCTGCTGCATTTTTTCTAAGTTCCTCTATTGGGATATCCATAAGAGCTTTTCGGAGTTCAAAATTTGGTTCGACTGATTCCTCAACGGGAAAATTTTCCGTGACTGCTCTTATATAGAGCCCAGAACCTCCAACTATGAGTGGAACTCTTCCTCTCTCCACAATCTCAGGAATTAAATTCATCACGTTTTTTTTAAAATCAGCAACACTATACTCCTCTGAAATATCAATTATATCAATCATATGGTGGGGAATTTTATCACGAATCTCTTTTGAAACTTTGGCTGTACCTATATCCATGCCTTTGTAAAACTGCATAGAATCGGCAGAGATGATTTCTAATGGAAATCTCCCTGCAAGATATAGAGTAACATCACTTTTGTGGGTAGAAGTTGCACCAAGAATAACGAGAATCTTATCTTTCACCGCTTATAACACCTCTTAAATGAAAGGCATCAGCCGAAATGACTTCAACATGAATTATATCACCTGTTGCAATGTTTGAGGCATTTTCTACAATTACAAGTCTATCCTCTGGAATCCTACCGTAGGCTTTTGATGAGTCAATATTCTCAACAAGCACCTCAACGGTGCCCCCAATATAAGAGGTGTTTTTTTCAGTGGAAATTGCATTTTCAACTGCAAGAAGCCTGTTCAAACGCTCATTTTTCACTGCATCTTCTACTTGCTCCATCCTTGAGGCAGGCGTATTAGGGCGGATTGAATATGCTGCTGTAAATACTTTATCAAAGCCAATTTCTTTTACAAGGCTCTCTGTTAAAAGAAAATCTTCTTCGCTTTCTGTAGGAAAACCTACGATAATATCAGTTGTAAATGATGCGTTTTTAAAATATTTCCTTATTTCGTTTACGAGGTCTATATAATATTCCCTCGTGTAGCCACGTTTCATAAGCTCTAAAATTCTGTCGCTACCAGATTGCACAGGCAGGTGAAAATGATTCTCCAAATGTTTTAGATTGCCGAGCCTTTTTACGATTTCATTATCAAAATCCTCAGGATGCGCCGTAAGGAATCTTAGTCTTTCAATTCCTTTTATCTTGTCGACACTTTCAAGGATATCCGTAAATCCATTTTCGACGCCGAGATCTCTGCCATAGTGGTTGATGTTTTGCCCAAGAAGCGTTATTTCCTTTACGCCACTGTCGACAAGACGCTCAACCTCAGAAATAATCTGCTCTTTTGGGCAGCTTCTTTCCCTTCCTTTCGTTATTGGGACAATACAGTACGTGCAAAAATTATTGCAGCCATAAATTATTGGAACAAAAGAAACGGCCCCCGCACTTTTGCCAGGCACTTCGCCTTGCGAAGCATCTTGTAAAAGTTCACTTACTTTGCTTATGACGTCTTTCCTGCGCTCTTCGAGGCTATCGCTTCCTTTTAGCACAAGAAGCACTGAGTCTTTTCCTATCCTTTTAATTCTGCGCTCCTCGACTGTTGCAACACATCCTGTGACAATGCTAAATGCTTTTTTGCTTTTTCTTTTTTCAAGGCTTCTTACGTACCCAACCTCGCTCATCAGTTTTTCCTGGGATTTTTCGCGCACCGCACAGCTATTAAAAACTACAACATCAGCATCTTCAACGAAATCTGTTTCCTTAAGTCCAAGGTAAAGCAAATCTTCTCTGAATTGTTCTGATTCGTACTCGTTTATCTGGCAGCCGTATGTAACGATTTTAAACTTCGTCATAAATTTGCCTGCATTTCTCCTTTAAAATTTCGATTCTTGCCTCTTTGAGCGACCCAACCTCGTAAGCAAGGTTCTTAATATCGTTTCCACTTAATTTTACTTTGACCCACTTATCAATGATCGACGCAATCCTCAGTGCTTTGGAAATCGGCAACTTGGCTATGGCATTAGCCAAAAGAACTCGTGCATCGTAACGAAGAAACAGTTTAAATAAAGACCCAAAATCTTCGGGAGCATCAATTGACTTTACTTCATCAATAATTTTTTTCTCTCTGCCATTAAAGCCTATGTCAAAATCGGGGATTTTTATCGCAATGAGTGCTACTTTTGCCAGAGTGCCGTATGAAATTTCCTTGTTGACTTCTCTCCCGAGTAAACCAAATTCATCTATCAACGAGCCTCTCCTTTCGATATCGTTCACGTCAATCTTGAATATAACACTTAAATTGCTCGCTATCTTCCCAAAGTCACATTGAAAAGACTTCTTTAATTCTTCTCGAATGCGCTCTTTTTTGATTGAATTTGACATGCCAAATCCATCCTTAACAAATTGTTTGGTCGCTTCTTCAATTGAAAGGTCCAAACAAGAGGCAAAACGGACGGCTCTAAATGACCTGACGGGGTCATCAGCAATTGAACTATCTTTTACAACGCGCAAAACTTTGTTATTAATATCGTCAAAAGCACGACTATCGCTAAATACTGAATGCTTCTTGACGTTGTAATAGATTGTGTTAATTGTAAAATCCCTGCGTGCCATATCTTCCTCAATAGGTAAGAGCATACCCATAAAATCGAACTTTATCCCTTTTTGTATTACTCTTAAGAGTTTGAATTTTCCGCTTGAAAGAAAAAAGTATTTAATCTTTTTATTTCCAAGAAATTTCTCAATATTCTCAATAGCATAAGGATGAACAACAAAGTCAAAATCAACAATATTTCTCCCTAAAAGAAAATCTCTTACTGACCCTCCGACAAGGAAAAGCTCATCAATTCCTTCTAATAACTCGATTATAAAAGTTGACTTAAGGGAACGCTCTATCAAACTTATTTTGTTTTGAGTATTCATTTGGTTGTTTCAAAGGTCTTTTGCTAAAGAGGCTCCATCCATTTTCCCCTACTAATCGCCGTTGCTCTCCCACCGTCTGCAAGGTCAACTATAACATAGTAAAGCGCAACTACACCCTCGGCTGGCTTAAACGGCCATGGTATCATTGTAAGAAATCTTTTGAGGGCAATATCCTTATCAAGCCCTATAATTGACTCTTCTACTCCACACATTCCTACATCTGTAATGTAAGCAGTACCTTTGGAAAGTATTTTTTCATCAGCCGTTGGGATATGAGTGTGGGTGCCAACTACTGCACTCACTTTCCCATCAAGGTAGTATCCAAGTGCCTGTTTCTCGCTCGTTGCCTCGGCATGAAAATCAACGAAAATATAAGGTGTTTCTTTTGCAATTTCGCGTGCTATTCTCTCTCCAACAAAAAATGGCGAGTCTATTGGAGACATTTCAATGCGTCCTTGCAAGTTAATAATTCCAAGTTTCATCCCATTCTTTGTCAGGATAATATCTCCCTTCCCTGGCACTGACTCATGAAAGTTTGCAGGCCTCAAAAGGTTTGGAACCTCTTGCATCCTATCCCATATTGCTTTCTTGTCGAAAGTGTGATTACCGCCCGTAAGCACATCTATTCCATAAGAAAACAAATCCATCGCCATATCGTATGTTATGCCTGCTCCATGTGCAGCATTTTCAGCATTTGCAATTACAAAATCGGGATGAGTGTTGCTAATGATTTCTTTTAAACCGCGCTTTACTGCCGTCCTTCCAGGTTCGCCAAAAATATCACCAAGAAAAAGTATTCTCATCATTCACCTCAAACCAAAAAGTGCTAGCAGAAGCTAGCACGAAATGTACATACAAACATTCTACGAAGTCTTCCTGTACTCCTCTGGAATCCGCCCTCTTCTTCCGCGGATTTACTCCTCTGAAAACTGCACTCTTCTTCAGCGGATTGTAAGCTATTTCTTCTCTTCTTTAGCAGGTTTAGCTTCTGGTGTTTTGGCAGCCTTTCCAGTTTCTGGAGTTTTGGCAGCCTTTCCAGTTTCAGGTTCTTTGCCTTCCTTAGTAGATTCTGGAGACGCAGCAGTAGCAGCGGCAACTTCCTCTACGGCAGGAGCAGGAGCAACTTCTTCAACAGTAGGTGTAACTACGGAGAAGACAACTGTGTCTGGCGGAGTGAGAAGCTTCACCTTATCACTTAATGAAAGGTTATGAACGTAAATTACATCCTTGATTTCAAGGTTAGTCACGTCAACTTCAACTTTCTCTGGAAGGTCTGTAAGGAGTCCTTCAACTTGAAGCTCACGCAGTGTCTGGTCAAGTATTCCGCCTAACTTTACGCCTTTTGCTTCTCCGACAGCAACGACAGGAACCTTTGTATAAACAGGCTTACTGAGATTTACTGTTTCAAAATCAACATGGAGAATCTTTCTTCCAATATGTTCTTTTTGAATTTCTTTAAATATTGAAGGATGAACCGTACCGTCGATATCAAGATCGACGAGAACGTTTTTTCCATATTTTTCTGTAATAAGAACAAGGTCTCGCTCTTTCACTTTAACGGTAACGCTCACGGCACCTTCTCCGTAAACCACAGCTGGAACGAACCCTTCACTTCTAACTTTATTTAAACTTCCTTTTGTGTTTACTTCTCTCTTTACTGCACTTAATTGAACTCTTTTCACGAGTATATCCTCCTCCAAATAAATTTCAACATTAAATTATACATATTTTCAATCTTTTTCAAAGAGTTCCGAAACAGACTCATGCAATATAATTCTCTTTATTGCCTCGCCAACAAGCGGGGCCACACTCAGCACGGTCACTTTTTCTGAAGGTTGCCTCTCTGTTGAAGGTACCGTATCAGTAATAACAAGTTCTTTTAAGGGGGAATTGTTTATTTTATCCACAGAATCTTTTGCAAAGACCCCGTGCACGGCCGTAGCGTAAACTTCTTTCGCGCCTCTCTTTAGAACTTCCTGGGCGGCACTAATAAGAGTCCCTCCCGTATGGATTGCATCGTCTACAAGGATTACGCTTTTGCCATTAACTTCTCCTATGAGCCTCGATGTGTCAACTTCCTCTGGGCTCAATCTTTTTTTAACAAAAATAGCCTGCGTTGAACCAGGAATCTCCTTTGCAAAATCTGTTGCTCTTTGAACTGCTCCTACGTCTGGTGCAACAACGACTGGCTTTTTTAAATTTTTATCCCTGAAGTATTTGCCAAGAATCTTCACGACAGTTAGGTTATCCATAGGAATATCAAAGAATCCCTGAATCTGTCCCGCATGAAGGTCAACAGAAATGACCCTTGTTGCACCTGCAACGGTGATGAGGTTTGCTACAAGCTTTGCTGTTATTGGCTCTCTTGACTTAGTTTTCCTGTCCTGCCTTGCATAGCCAAAAAAAGGCACGACTGCACAGATAGTCCTTGCCGAAGCCCTCCTAACCGCATCCATCATAATAAGTAATTCAAATAAGTTTTCTGCGGGTGAGAACGTGGATTGAACAATAAAAACATCTTTACCTCTAACGTTCTCAAGGCACCTGACTTGAATTTCCTCGTCAGGGAATCTCGAGACAAGCGCCTCAGAAAGCGGCAACTTGAGGTAATCTGCTATGTCCTTTGCAAGAACCGGATTTGAATTGCCCGAAAAAAGTTTAGCCTCTCTAAGGCTCGGTACTTCCTTTATCATTTGATAATTTCCTCCTTTTAACCCATCCTTCTTTATTGACTTGCTTTGTCCTTCCGATAGCCAGCGCATCCTCGGGAACTTCCTCCGTAACAACAGAGCCTGCCGCAATATATCCGTTTCTTTTAATTACAAGCGGTGCAACAAGCGTGCTGTGAGAGCCGATGAAAGCGTTATCCTCAATGTAGGTTGGATTCTTTTTACTTTCTTCAAGCCCACTGAAATTGCAAGTGATTGTTCCTGCTCCGATGTTCACATTTTTTCCAACGGTTGCATCGCCGATATAGCTCAAGTGCGGCACTTTTGTATTTTCATTAAAGCGTGATTTTTTTACCTCAACAAACGTGCCAATCTTTACTTTTCTTGCAAGAATATTTTCGGGCCGAACATATGAGAAAGGTCCTATAGTGCAGTCCTCGCCAATGAGCGAATTCAAAACAACACTCATCTGAACTAATGTACGGCTTCCAATAACTGAATCAATAATTCTTGTATAAGGCCCAATCATTGCGCCACCACCTATTTGCGTATGACCCTCGAGGATGGCCCCTGGAAGAATAGTAACATCACGCCCAACTTCAACTCCATAATCAATGCTTACTGTTTCGGGATTCATTATAGTGACACCGTTTAGCATGTGGTTCTTTAAAATTTCATTTTTTATAACGCCTGCCGCAAGGGAAAGCTCGTACCTGTTGTTCACTCCATACACGGGAAGGCGTCTTTCAAGAGTTTTGACTCCAATTTTTGCGTTCTTTCTTAGAATTGAAAGTACATCAGTTATATAATATTCACCCTGAGCGTTATTGTTTGAAATTTTTCGGATTGCCTTCAAAAGAACCCCTTTACTAAAAATATACACGCCTGTATTTATTTCTTTAATTGCCTTTTCTTCTTCGGTTGCATCAGCCTCTTCGACAATTTTTGTAAAAACAGCTCCATCACGAACAGTCCTTCCAAGCCCTGAAGGGTCATCGGCAATTGCGGTAAGAAGTGAAATGTCATTTCCATTTGCATTGTGAAAATTAATAAATCTCTTTATATCATCTGCCGTCAAAAGAGGATTATCTCCTGTCGTTACGATAACCTGTGAACTATCATCAATATTAGCAATGGATTCAAGTCCTTTTTGCACGGCATCTCCAGTGCCAAGAGGAACATTTTGATAAGCAATGACCAAATTATCAAATAATTCCCTTGGGATACTTTCTGAAATAACAACGACTGTTACATCGGAATTGGGTTTTACGGAATCGATTGCATATTTTACAATTTCACGCCCTGCAATTTTATGTAGAACCTTGGGCGTTTTGGAATACATTCTCTTGCCAATGCCAGCCGCAAGAATAATTGATGCTATCATTAGATAACTCCTAAACGTTTGCCAACTTCGATAAACTTCTCCACGCCAAAATCGATGTCCTCCTTACTGTGGGCAGCAGAAACCATCACCCTGATTCTTGCCGTTCCTTTAGGCACTGTTGGGGCAACGATTCCCTGAGCAAACACGCCAACTTCAAAAAGCAATGCACTGAATTCTTTTGTAGTTTTTTCGTCCCCTATGATGACAGGCGTGATTGGAGTTTGGGAGTGTCCTGTGTTAAATCCTGCGGTTTTGAATTTGCTCTTTATATAGTTTCCGTTATCCCAGAGTTTTTTGACAAGAGAGTCATCCTCTTTAAGCAAATCTGTCACGGCAATAAGAGCGGAAGCATCGGCAGGCGAAAGCGGTGTGCTGAAGAGGAACGGGCGAGCCCTCTGTCTCATGTAATCAATGAGCACCTTAGTCCCTGCAACATAACCGCCAATTACGCCAAATGCCTTAGACAGAGTTCCTACATCGATATCAACCTTGCCTTCGAGGTGGAAATGACTGAGTATTCCACGGCCGTGGTCGCCAAGAACTCCCTCGCCGTGAGCATCGTCAACCATAGTCATTGCACCGTATTTATTTGCAATCTCTACGATATCTGGAAGAAGGGCAATATCTCCATCCATACTGAAAACGCCATCTGTAACTATGAGTTTTCTTCCTGAAAAGTCTTTATAGTCTTCAAGTTTATTATTGAGGTCTCTCATATCAAGATGCCTAAATCTAATTATTGAAGCTTTGCTGAGCCTACATCCATCAACGATGCTTGCATGGTTCAATTCGTCGCTAAATATCAAATCGTTTTCCCCAACAACAAGCGGAATCGTTGCTATGTTTGCCAGAATGCCAGATTGAAGAAGGATTACATCTTCTGCCCCTTTGAAGAGAGCAAGCTTCTTTTCAAGCTCCTCATGCAATGTTAAAGTGCCTGCAATTGTCCTTACGGCACCTGCTCCAACACCAAATTCGTCGATTGCATTCTTTGCACTTTCCTTTATCTTCTCGTTTGTTATGAGACCAAGGTAATTGTTTGCGCAGAGATTAAGCATCCTGCGTCCGTTGATTGAAACCCAGGGCCCCTGGGCGCTTTCAAGCACTCTTATAGCGTTGTAAAGCCCCTGTGCCTTGAGGCTATCAAGCTCCTGAGCTAAAAAATCAAACTTAGAATTTTCCATTTTAACCTCCTATGGAATCAATAACACTTTTCCTGACATTTGAGTCTCCATAAGCTCCATCCCTTTGCCAAACTCTTCAAGTGGAAACTTATGGGTAATCACGGGTGAAACATCGAGCCTGCCCGAATTTAAAAGGTTAGACACGATATTCCACGTCTCAAATATCCTGCGCCCGGTAATGCCGTAGATGCGTATCTTTTTAAAAATTACATCGTCGTTAAAGTCAATGCTCACGGAATTATCAAACAAGCCAAGAAGCGAAACTCTCCCGCCAGGGCGAACAGACTTTAACAAATCGTTCAGTGCATGGGCACTGCCAGAAAATTCAAGCCCTACGTCAACGCCATGCCCATGAGTTTCATCAAGAACAATCTTTTTCACGTCAACAGACTTTGCGTTAACAACAACATCTGCACCCATCTTCTTGGCTATATCAAGACGATAATCGCTCAGGTCTGAAACGATAATTTTGGTTGCTCCAAATGCTCTTGCAACACCAACTCCCAAAAGTCCGATAGGCCCTGCACCAGTGAGGAGTACAGTTTTTCCTGCAATATCCTCTGCAAGGACAGTATCAACAGCGTTTCCAAGGGGCTCCTGTATGGATGCAAACTCTTCTTTGATTGTTGGGGAGTTCACCCACAGCACCTTTTCAGGAACTGCCACGTACTCTGCGAAGGCTCCATTTATGTCAACGCCTAAGATTTTCAGATTTTCACAGATTTCAGGATGCCCTATAAGACACTGGAAACAATGCCCACAATAAATGTGTGTTTCTGCGGAAACGAAATCTCCTTTTTTAACACGGCGAACATTTTCACCTACCTCAACAACAGTACCCGCAAATTCGTGCCCTGCTATAATTGGAGGCTTTATTCGTCCCTTTGCCCAATCGTTCCAAACATAGATATGGAGGTCAGTTCCACATATTGACGCTACTTTAACTTTGATGAGTGCCTCGTCGTCACCTACCCGGGGAATTGGAGTTTCCTTTAGTGCAAGCCCTCTTCCTGCAATCTCTTTCCATAAAGCTTTCATTTGTTCCTCCTCTCACGCCAAAAACCTTTTGAATAACCCCATTGATGTATTAATCTTAATCTTCTGGAATCTGCTGATAAGGATCGCGGATTACTGGCTTGAAAACAAAAAAAAGTTTAATTATAATATCACTTAATTCTTCCATTGTTATCTCCAAAATATTTTATCATTTTTTAGAAATTTTCCTATACTCTAATCTGTGCGATTTTCCAAATTTTCAATGTTCGAACGGGATCAGCTTACCCCTTCAATAATTCGTACGAGAAGATTATTCATAGGGAATGAGTTATGAATACAAAGAAATAAACGTAATCTTCTGTAATCCGCACTCTGCTTCAGCGGATTCATACAAATGATTAAGGACAAGGTTGCTTCGCTCCTCATTTGCTGCAAACTTTTTAACCCTCTCATACTCTCCCTATACGTAAATATACAAAGGGGTATAGAGATTTTTTAAAGAAAGCAAGGAAAAACGCAGAAAAAAGATTTTTTAAGAAACTTTTAAGAGGCTATTGACATAGATCTTAATTTTGCTAAAACAATGTAAAGAAATTTTGTGAACTGATGCATAAGTTTGTATATTAAAAATGATAAGTTTGGCGACAGTATCGCTGATTACAAAAGAGTAGTTGACCCATCGTAGCTTTAAGGGAACAATACAAAAATAGATTTTAGAAATACTAACATATTCAGGGAGGAAATAGTGGAAAAATACAAAATTTCTAAGTGGAGATGGATTGTTCTTGCTGTTTATATGTACATAGCAGTTCTTACACAATTGTATTGGTTAAACTTTGCTGCAATTGACACCTATCTTGAAGAACATCTTCAAATCCCTGCAATGAAAGTAGGCTTTCTTACTCTTGTATTTCCCTTGCTGTTCCTTTTTCTTTCTATACCATCAGGTATTATTATCGACAAAAAGGGATATAAATTTGGAGTAAGCATAGGTGCCATCCTTACGGGAGCATTTGCTCTATTTCGTCTGATCAATCCCAATTCTTATAACATCCTTTTAATTTCTCAAATAGGAATATCTATTGGCCAGCCTTTCGTGTTAAACGGCATTACGAAACTTTCTCTTACCTGGTTTCCAAAGAGAGAAGAAGCTACAGCGGTAGGGCTCGGCTCCTTATCATTATTTCTTGGCATGATAATAGGGCTCGGTGCAACGCCTCCACTCGTCGAATCCCTTGGATTTAAATCGATGTTACTCATCTACGGTGTTATGGGAGCAATAAGCATACCAATCTTCTTTATCTTCACGAAAGCCAAACCTTCCTCTGCTCAAAATGAAATAGGCACAGAGGAGATTTCATACATCGACGGCATAAAAAAAATTTCCAAAATAAGAAACTTCATTATCCTCGGGTTTATAGCTTTGATTGGCATCGGAGTTTTTAATGGGCTGCTAACGTGGCTTGAAAAGATACTGAATGAAGTCCACCATATCTCAATGATAAAGGCTGGCAATATCTCCTCGATGTTAGTCCTGAGCGGCATGATAGGATGTATAGCAATCCCCATGATTTCTGATAAAGTTATGAAAAGGAAACCATTTCTTATGATTGCGTCCTTAATCGGCATAATATCGGTTATAGTTCTGATGTTTGCAAGAAGTTTCTTAGTTGACGCGGTAAACGCAATCGTAATGGGATTCTTTGTCGTTTCCACACTTCCGATAATCCTTACAATGTCGGCAGAGATTGCAGGAGAAAAATTTGCAGGGATTTCTTCGGCATATCTTCAGCTTTTAGGCAACGGAGCTGCCGCTGCTATCGTTCCGATAATAGAAGCCATTCATAAATTAACGGGACAATACACCTTGCCACTTGCAATGCTTGCAGTGCTATTTGGGATACTTTTTATAACTGTGCTATTCATAGGAGAAACTTTTAAGAAACAGTTTTAAAAATTTACAAGACAGCTAACCCTGGATTTTTCTTATTGATTTTTAGTAAATTGTGATTCAAGTTTGTTTGGATAGTGTCCAATCGTGCAATGTTTGATTAAGACTTAACCTGAGCTTTTCTCCAAATGTTCCTATAATCTTTTGGAATTGGTAAAGACGGCAATAGATGAGAGTAAACGCTGTGTTTGCGATTCGCAAGGAAAAGAGTGCGCAAAGACTTTTTTCTTGTCACCCTGAGCGCTTTTTGCGCAATCCTTTCTCGACGAAGTCGAGTGGGTTTCTCTTTCTTACTCTGTCACTGCGAGAAGTAAGTGAAATAAACGACGTGGCAGTCTCGCACCCCTTCTGTCATCGCAAGGGTACACTCTTCTTGTGCCCGTGGCGATCTCGCTTTTAGGTATTCCTCAAAAGCCAACGGCGAGATTGCTTCGCTTCGACTTGACTTCGTCAAGGAACAGAGCGCAAAGACAGGAAAAAGGCAAAAAGGCTTTCTAAACCGTTGCAGAATGGAAGTGAAATAGAAAGAGATGATTGATTTTCATTTTGTTGTATCCGCTAAATTAAGGGATAGTGTATAATAAGTAGAGGGAGAAAGGATAAATATTTTAAGAAAGCGATTACCAGACAAAATGCTTGGTATATAAACAATTGTTTTATAAACGAGTTGGCGAAAACTGACAGCAAGATATTTATATTAATAAAACAATAATATAAAAAAGGAGGAAAATAATGAAAGTATTCACAGTTAACGGGAGTCCAAAGATGGAGAAAGGAAACACTTCTCTAATCCTGAATCCTTTTCTTGAAGGAATGAGAGAAGCAGGAGCAGAGTATGAGCTCTTTTACACAAGCAAGCTCAAGATTGGTCCATGCATAGGCGATTTTATTTGTTGGGATGAGAAACCCGGGAAGTGCATCATTAATGATGATATGCAAATGCTATATCCAAAGCTCCGCAATGCAGATATTCTTGTCCTGGCGACACCTGTATACGTACCCCTTCCAGGTAATTTTCAAAATTTTTTAAATAGGCTTTTACCATTAATTGATCCTGTACTTCAGGTAAAGGCGGGCCGGACTCGGGCAAAGCTTCACAAAGATGTTAATATTAGCAAAATCGTGCTTGTATCAACTTGCGGCTGGTGGGAGAAAGGCAATTTTGGAACAGTCATTCGCATAGCCAAAGAGTTTGCAAAGGATGTAAACGTAGAATTTGCAGGTGCAGTGCTCAGGCCTCATTCTGATTATCTCGGCAAAGATAATAAGAAGACAATGAGAGTTTTTGAGAATTGTAAGCTTGCAGGCTACCAGCTTGTAAAAGAAGGAAAAATGCATTCCGATACTCTCAAAGTTATCGGCAGTCCACTTGTATCCAGGAAAAAATATGTTGATTAAGAAATGAATTAATTAAAGGAAGCTCAGGTAGACCTGCCGTCCCTGTCACCCTGAGCGCTTTTTGCACACTCTTTTCGTTGACGTAGTCGAGTGGGTCCCTCTTTCTTACTCTGTCACTGCGAGGCGGTGAGGTTTTATGAATGAGGGCAAGGTTCTAGAATAAGGAGGAAGCAGAAAAGATAGTAAGTGCTGAATTTGCGAAAAGAAGATAAAACATAACCTGCTGAGAAAGATCGCAGGTTACAGA
>JAIMJY010000177.1 GCA_020692945.1 Caldisericum sp.
TGTTATGAAGAACATTTATCTCCTGATACAAAACTCCTTGCATTTATGGGAATAAGTTTAATTAAAGAAAGTGGAAACAACAAAGGAATAAGTACACAAAAAGAGGCAATTTATATTCTTTGGATGGCAGATGGCAGCGTAAAAAGAGCAACTCCCTGGTATTACGATACAGGAGATTCCAATGGCCTTACATTTGCAGGAATAACAGATCTTACTTTTTCAAAAGATGGTAAAAGCATATTCTTTGCTGCAAGGAGTAAAAATGGTAATAATTACGACCTCAATATGCTTGATGTTGAGAAGGGCGACTTAAAGACAATTGTATCAGGTGTAATAGACATTACCATTCATGACTGGTCTCCCGATGGGAAAATACTTGCATTCACTGTTGAGATTTCAGGTAATCAGCTTTACCGTAAAGAGAAGCTTTGTGTCGTTAAAAGCGATGGCTCTGGCTTTGAGGAGCTAACTAAAGAGTTTTATTACATCTACTTATTAAAATGGTCAAGCGATTCTTCAAAAATTCTCTTTCACCATTTGGGAAAACCCGTGACACGAACACAAAGTCCCAAAAATGATTTTTTAAGTGTAGTTGAAAGTAACGGGACAGACTTCAAAGAGATCGGAGGGTATGATACAATTGAAGGTTATTGGGCGCCCGATGGAAAGAAAATAGTTGCAGTTATCGGGCAAGACATTAATTTTGCACTAGAGGAAACTACGGGAAAGCAAGCGGTTTATGCAATGGACGTTGAGTCTATAAATCCTCTGAGAATTACACCGTATTACACTTCTATAGACAAACTCATTTTTCATCCAAGCGACAGCAACAAGATAATTTTTGCAGAAGGTACTTTTCCTTATCTAAACACACTTCGGATATTAAATTTGGATAACAGGAATATACAGGCAATTAAATCCTTTGAGGAGAACCAAGATATCACTGATATTGTTTTTTCACCAGATCATAAAAGATACTTTATTCGTGTCCTTAAAACTACTTTTGACACTGCTTTACTCCTCTGTAATCTGCAATCCTTTTCAGCAGATTATAATATGGAACAAAATGCATCTCTTTATGTTTACGTTGCCAATACAAATGCTCTTATAGACAAATTTGAAGACAACAACGAGTACCTTACCAATATTGAGTGGATAGATAACCAAAAAGTTTGTTTTATAAAAGGAATTGTAAAGCCTGGAGTCACAGAAGGAAATCTTGGGAAGCTGTGCATCTTAGATGTAGATAGCGGAAAAACTGTTGAATTAACTCAAGCAAATATTGACTTATCTTCTTATGGTTGGTGGTTGGCAATCAATTAGTGAAAACTAATTTGATGAAAAGCATATGC
>JAIMJY010000178.1 GCA_020692945.1 Caldisericum sp.
ACGAGAAATTTTTGCAGGTAAAATCATATTACTTCACACTGACTTCCGCGTTCTAGGAGCATCTGCATGCATGGTAACATTAACTAGAGTCTTAAAGTTATGCAACTCGTAGAAAAAATTTGCAATTCATTTGAAAAGTGCTAAAATTTCATTGAGCGATAAACCTGTTAAAGAAGAGTGCAGGTTACAAAAGAGTAAAAATGGCTTAACTTAGAGATGATTTATTTAGATAGTTGGCTAAGCATGATAAATGAGGTTAACTTATATATTTAAGACATTGAGTGATTAAGACAGCCCGAGAAATTAGAAACATAAAAGAGGAGAGCAATATGAAAAAAGTTTTTGTTATTTTAGTGGTCCTAATTATTACAGGTGTCGTATTGACTGGATGTTCTTTAAAGACATTAAAGGAAAGCGATGTGAGTTTCGCGGATGCGATGATTGAGAATGTTTTACTTGCACACAATAAGCAAAACTATGACATGTGGGCTAAGGATATGAGTGAAGAGATGCTAAAGGCTTCTCCTAAGGACAAGTTTGTTGAATTATTTAAAACAGTTTCAGATAAAATTGGCAATTACATTCCTAACTCGAAAACATTCTTAGCAGCCGAGGAAGTTGGAGGGAAGACCGTCGTTCAGTATATGGCAAAATTTACTAATGAAGATTCCGTTAAGCTCACATTTAGTTTTAAGAACATAAATGGCCAGAATAAAATAATAGGCGAATTTTATGACTCCCAAAAACTCCGTGGCAAATAGTGCTTTGAAAAACCAGAGAATGTTTAAATGGTGAAAATTTCTTCGATAATTTTTATTTCTATTAGTTTGTTTTTGAGCATTATTCTTCCACTTATTTTAGCTATCATTTTGCACAAGAAACTGCGATTTGTATGGAAGGCAGTGTTTGTAGGTGGACTAATTTTCCTTGTCTTCCAAATTTTAACGAGAATCCCTTTGCTGAGTTATGTTCAAAAAACTTTCTGGTGTCAAGCATTTTATACGAGCTATCCTTTAATTTATGGTTTTTTGCTTGCCCTTTCTGCAGGACTTTTTGAGGAAATTGGTAGGTACATTGGCTTTAGATTTTTCTTAAAGAAGCATCTAGACTGGGAGAATGGCATCGCTTATGGTATTGGTCATGGAGGACTCGAAGCAATTTTTATTGGAACTACTTTTTTGAATGATCTAATAATTTCTGTTTTGATAAACACGGGGAAGGTGCCTCCTCAAATTCCACAATCCATAATTTCCACTTTCGTGAATGCCACTCCACTAATGTTTCTCATTGGTGGTATTGAAAGACTTTTTGCATTTGTTGCTCAGATCGGTTTATCAATTATCGTCCTGTACGC
>JAIMJY010000179.1 GCA_020692945.1 Caldisericum sp.
AGATCTGCCTCAATAACAGCAAGACTTATGAATATAGCAAAAGCAGAAAAGAGAGGAGTAATAATCGAAAAAAGGTTCAGCAAGACATTGCAAGAAAGTTATAATGCAAATATTTGTCCCCACTGTGGAAGTTTTTTAGGTCAATTTTTTACCCATGAGCTTTTGGACTTAGAAGAAGAGAAAATTTTCAACGGATACAAATGCCTACACTGTGAAGACTAAAAAAAGAAGAAGAGAATGGGACGAGCGAGAACAACAAAAGAAATTATAAAGATATTAAAACCTTCAAAAAGCAAACTCGTAGTTTGCATTTTTTATATGAATTCATTGTATAGAAGAGAGGGATGGATGATTCATGCGTTTCAATAATTTGATTTTTTATTATAATTAAAAGAGTGATAATAGGAGGATAGAATGAATTACAAAAAAGCAGAAAGAGTTTTCCTTAGGAACCATCCAACACTTAATGAGAAATGGGTACAGGATAGGCTTGCGGAAGATTCTTCATTGTTAGGCTTAGGCGATATTATTCTAAAAGACAAAGAGCGACTTCAGCCCGGAGCAGGTAGATTAGATCTTCTATTTCAAGATGCAGATGCTGCGATAAGATATGAAGTTGAAATTCAATTGGGGAAAACCGACGAGAGCCATATTATAAGAATTATAGAATACTGGGATATTGAGAGAAAAAGATATCCTCAGTATGACCATGTTGCAGTACTCATTGCCGAGGATATAACAAGCAGGTTCCTTAATGTAATTTCTCTTTTCAATGGATTTATACCGATAATTGCCTATCAATTACAGGCTTATAAGCTTGAAGACAATATTTCGCTTGTGTTTACTAAAGTTCTTGATTTAACAAGAATTGGTTCTGCTGAAGAGGAAGAAAGCAAGTATGAAATCGTAGACAAAAGCTATTGGGAAAAGCGTGCCTCTAAAAAGATGATGGAGCTTACTGACAAATTGGCTGAAAAGGTATTGAGTCTAGATTCAAAATTATCGCTTAAGTACAACAAGTTTTATATTGGTCTTACATATGAAGGTGTAGTAAACAATTTTATTTCTCTCAAGCCAAAGAAAGAGTGGGTTTGGGTAGGAATTAGACTTGATAAATCAGATGAAATAGACAGTAAACTGGATGAAATTGGATATGATTCAACAGAATATGACATAAAGTGGGGTAAATATTGGATTAGAGTTACTAATCACGATGGCGAAGAGCAACTCAATTATTTGTATGAATTGTTTAAAACTGCGTATAAAGAGGAAATAGAAAAATAGTTCATGTTTTAAATTGAAAGGAGGTAGTAAAAATGGAATATATTTGGGTAGTTGCAATA
>JAIMJY010000180.1 GCA_020692945.1 Caldisericum sp.
AAGATGAAAAAGTATGAATCGCCGACAATTGAGCAGGCAGGAGGGCGAGGGAATGCACTGGAGCCACAACTTTGGAGTTACGTCGTATATTCAGTTGTTCATTTGATGCCGATGCCTATACCTATAGTTAATGTACTAAGAGGGCTCCCAACTGTTCTAGCTGTTAAATATTAGTGCATTAAATTGGTTTGGATTAAGAGTTTCTTTGCAAACGCCCCTCCCATAGATTAAGAGGTAGGGAGGGGAATTGAAAAACGAGCTTGGTTTTGGAAAGAATTTAACAATTTATTCTCTTGGTTATACGCAAGAGTTTATAAAGAAAGTAAACGAGCAAAGAAAGAAATTTACCTAAATTTTTAAAAAAGATATAATAAAAAGGAGGTGAACAACAATGGTGAAGTATGAGAGTCCGACAATTGAAGCTGTAGGGGGAGAAAGCCCGGAAGGCATCCCTTTTATTTTTGAATTCTGGTTTTTTGAAGTTTATGAGATGGTATGGGTTTGGAGATTCATCTGGAGTAAGATTCCACCCCCCCCCTTATGGTGCCTAAATTATGAATTTAAAGTATAATTTAGGGTACCCGCATTCTTATTTAGAATTTTAGAACCTACCTTCCACTCCCTTCGGCAAATTTTTCGTTATTATAGGTAGAGGAAGTGGAAGGCCTTAAAGACAACAAGGCAGGAAGGAGGGGGCATGCAAGAAAATTTTAGCCTTATATGTGTATTTAGCAGCATTTTGGGAATTGTTCTTAGTTATTTGTCAACAAAGGTTGAGAGAAATGAACATCTTGGTGCAAAATTTCCTGCAACTTTAGCAGATCCAGATGTGTGGAAAGCTACAAATAAAAAAATGGCACATTTTTCCTATATAGTTTTGTTAATATTTGGATTTGTGAACCTGATTTTTTACCTTTCAAATATCGCTAAGGTTTATTCTCTTTATTCATTTGCATTTCTCTCTATAACTTTTATGGTTGGAACGGTCTATATGTATTTCTACTCAGAAAGTCTTTTGAAAAAAAAGAAAATGCAAAAATCACAGGAATTGTCCATTGATGATCCTAAGAAATGTTCTTCCTTAAACACATTTCTTAGGAAGGTGAAGAAAAGGAAGGAGTCTAAATGAGTTTGGTTTTGGAAAAAAAGAAACGATTAAATTATTGTTAGAAAGATGTTTTAGGAACTTATGAAGCGAGGTGAACAAATGACAGAAGTTTCAATGGAAAAAGTGACTTTTCAGTTTGTTAAAGGACCAAGGATTGTTGAAGATTTCTCTTTGGAGGTAGGAAAAGGGGAGTTTGTTTACATTGTTGGGCCTAA
>JAIMJY010000181.1 GCA_020692945.1 Caldisericum sp.
ATAATTTGAAATCAGCATGCCTGAACCCAAAAATACCAAAATCATTGAAAAATACATAGGGTGACGCACAATTTTATAAGGCCCTGTCTTTACCAGGGTATGTCCTTCTTTTATTTCTGCTGAAATTGACCAATTGTACCTCAAATTAAGCATAGATATTATATAGCTAATTACACCAAGGATCATAATTGAAAAACCGACAATTTGAATAACCTTATTAGCTCTGAATGTTCCCAAATATCTGCTTAAGTAGAAACAACTAAAAACAATCAGATATGGTGCAACAACTAAAAAAATTGACATAATTCCACCCCACTGCTTTTGTTTTCCCTTGAACAAAAGTTGTGCAATTATTGCTATAACCAGAAGTAAAAACCAAATGAATTCAAAGGTTAAAACAGTTATATCTTGAGTCAAAAGAAGCGCCTTATAAAAACCAACTCAACCCAAAGATGAATAAAATGAATTGAAACGAGTTCCCAAAAAGACAAGGCCAACTGCTATTAATCCGCATAATATGCCTTCTAACTATAAAATGATTTCTGTTTAGAGAATGCCTGATTTTTGAAAGCCACTGCGATACAGCTTTTTCAGCTCCTTGCACACCACTACTGTTGATTGGCAGGCCACTTAAAACATTGACATTTGAGCAAAGCTTTTTGATGTCACTTTCACTTCGTCCCATTCCACTTCCTCCATGAGTACAGAATGGAAGGATGGTCTTTCTGGAAAAATCATATTCCTCTAAAAAGGTAAATACCGCCATTGGAAAGGTTCCCCACCAGTTGGGATAGCCTAAGATTTTTACATCATAAGCGTCCATATTTTCTACATGGGCAGTTAGCTCCGGTCTGGCATTATCCTTCTGTTCCTTAAGTGCTACATTTGTTGTATCATTATAATCTTTTGGATAGGGATTCACTGCTTCTATCTTAAACATATCACATCCTGTCATTTTCTGAATCATCTTCGCAACCACTTCTGTATTACCCACCGGTAGATTGACAATCTTTCCACTCACATAATTATTTCCTGTGCGAGAGAAATAAGCTACCAGGATTTTCGCTTCTTTTAAATTCATTTGATGTGTTCCTCACTTCTACTATTACGAATTTCTTTTAGATCTACTTGATTTATATCTTTAAGATTCTTTTTTATCATCTTCCCCCTTTTTATTTGCACAGACGGTTCCATAGAGCTGTTATAAACTTGCCTTATAAAAATTATACAGCTTTTTTGGTTTTCAACTAATTACTTAAATATGAAATAAAATTTAACAAGATTTGT
>JAIMJY010000072.1 GCA_020692945.1 Caldisericum sp.
ATTTAATCCTTTTTAATCCATAATCTTCCTAAATGGATTATATTCAATCTTCAAGAATTGCAAAATAACCTTTGAAATAACGTATTTAGATGTTAAAATAATGATAGGAGGCGAAAGTATGAATCTTGGGTTAAATGGTAAGGTTGCTTTTGTTATGGCAGGAAGCAAAGGGCTTGGTAAGGCTGTTGCTCTAAAATTGGCAGAAGAAGGTGCTAAGGTTGCTATTGTTGCTCATAACCCTTCTAATCTTGAAATAGCAAAAAAGGAAATTGAATCAAAAACAGGTAATTCAGTTTTGACAATGATTGCAGATGTCACAAAAGAGCCCGAAGTTAAGGGCGCAATTGATGAAGCGGTAAAGCATTTTGGTACCATCCATATTTTATTTACAAATGCAGGTGGTCCACTGTCGGGAGGCTTCTTTGACTTTAAGCCAGAGGATTACCTTAAAGCCGTTGAGTTAAATCTTATGAGTACTATCTATACAGTATATGCGGTAGTACCGTATATGAAAGAGCAAAAATGGGGACGCATTGTTGCATCCACGTCGATAAGCGTGAAGCAGCCTCTTGATAATCTGATTCTTTCAAATGTTTCTCGTGCAGGTGTTGTAGCATTTATTAAATCTGTTTCAAACGCACTTGCTCCTTTTGGAATCACTGCAAATTCAGTAGCGCCTGGCTACACAATGACCGAGCGAGTTGTGAGCCTTCTAAAGGCACGAGTTGAGCATGAAGGCATTTTGTTTGAAGAAGCCGAAAAGGCGATGGTAGGAAGCATACCCATGGGGAGAGTGGGTACAGTCCACGAGTTTTCTTCGACGGTTGCATTCCTTTGCTCTGAGAGTGCCTCGTACATTACAGGTGTCACTCTCCCAATAGACGGTGGATTTATAAAGGGGGTATAGCGATGTTTAAGCTGAATCCTGAGAATGAAATTGAAGTTTTGTTGCAAGCTGCGGAGAGTATGTGCATTGCTGCGCGCACTGCTCCAAATGCAAACGGACGCGATTTTATAGTAACGGCTGTTGTTTATGGTGATGAACTAAAGCCATTGCAGAATGAAATGAGGCGTTTTGGCGAAGCAA
Organism: Caldisericum sp.; assembly: GCA_020692945.1. Lineage (GTDB taxonomy): Bacteria > Caldisericota > Caldisericia > Caldisericales > Caldisericaceae > JAIMJY01. The sequence goes on from JAIMJY010000072.1 coordinate 1,088, forward strand.
ATGGCTTGCAGTATTTTGTAAGAGACGCTTCTAACATTGAAGGGCACGTTGTAGTGCTGATCGGAACAAAACTCAAAAGTGAGTCGCATGGCTTTGATGATTCAAAAGGCGAAGATTTGAACAACCACCTTTCATCTGCAATTGATCTTGGTATTGCAATTGGCTCGGCTGTTTCTATTGCGGCAGATTTGCGCGTTGATAATAGAGTGATGTATTCAATAGGGAGAGCGGCGGTCAACATTAAATTGTTAGGAGAAGACGTGAAAATTGCCTATGGGATTCCGTTGAGTATTTCAGGTAAAAATCCATTCTTTGATAGGAGGTAGGCATGAAACAGTTACTTTTGATTCCAGGCCCAACACCTGTAAGTGAGGGAGTGCTTCAGGCTCTCTCTCAGGATACAATTGCACATACTGATGAGAGATTTGTTAGGATTATGTCCGAAACGCTTTTAAAAGTTAAAACACTCTTTGGTGCAGACAAAGGACATCCCTTTGTTATAGCTGGCTCAGGCACTCTTGGTATGGAAATGTCGTTAACAAACATTCTCAACGACAAGGAGAATCTGCTTGTTATTTCTCACGGGTATTTTGGGGACAGATTTATTGAAATAGGGAATGCTCTGAATGTAAATGTTGATGTTCTAAAGGCGCCGACTGGCGAAACAGTACCCATAGATGTTATTGAAAGGACAGTTAAGGATAAGCATTTTGATGCTATTACTATAACGCATGTGGATACTTCAACTGGGACTCTTTCCGATGTTGAGGCAATTGCAAAAGCTCTCCACAATATTTCCCCTTCCACTCTAATCGTTGTTGACGGAGTCTGTGCAACCGGTGGAGTAAAAGAACAGTTTGATGATTGGGGGATAGATGTTATTTTTACAGGTTCTCAGAAGGCTATTGCAGTGCCACCTGGGTTAGTAATGCTTGCATTTTCCGAACGAGCCATTGCTAAGAGAAAGTCAATTGAGAAGGTAAGGACTTATTACGGAGATATTTTGCGGTGGATGCCTGTAATGGAGGACCCTCACAGATACTTTGCAACACCAGCAGTTAACATGGTGTACGCTTTAAATAAATCTCTGAATGATATTTTCTCCTTTGGATTAGAAAGTTATTTTGAAAAGCACACAACACTTGCAAAAAAAGTTAGAAATGCAATGAGTGTCATGGGCTTCGAACTTGTCAGTAAGACTCCTGCACCTACGCTTTCCGTATTCAAGTATTCCCAGGGGATTTCAGATTCAGAATTTAGGAGCAGGCTTTATGGAAAGGGAGTTGTCGTTGCAGGGGCACTGGCAGAGCTTCAAGGCAAGGCTTTCAGAATGGGCCATATGGGCAGTGTAACAGAAGATGAACTCCTGGTTGCCGTTAAGAAAATTGTTGAAGTTCTTAAAGGAATGGGTGTTGTTGTCAATAAATCCAATGAAAAGGAGTATGAATTGCAGAGGAGTAAAGGGGATGTATTCGAGGCATTTTTGGGATAGAGCACTGCATATTTTAAAGCGTAAGTTATTCCACCTTTTTAGCATTTGGTTTGAGCTAAAAGTAAAAGTTTTTGCTTTAAAAATTTGTCTCTAATTTTTTTTGTAATACAAATAATCTACTGAAAAGGAGTGCAGGTTACAGAGGAGTAAGATATATAATAATGCATGGAAAATAAACTCATCGAAGTTAAAGACCTTAAAAAGACTTATACTTCCAAGAAGAAGAGCGAAGGCTTTCTCGCCGGTGTAAAGTCGCTTATAAAAACTGATTACTTTAACATCGAAGCTCTTAAGGGGATTTCTTTTGATGTTTTTGAAGGCGAAACGCTTGCTTTAATTGGTCCCAACGGTGCAGGAAAATCAACAACGATAAAGATTCTTACCGGAATTCTGTATCCAACAGAAGGAGAGGCAAAAGTCATCGGGCTTGTGCCGTGGAACGATAGGGTAAAACTTTCGTATAGCATTGGCGTTGTGTTTGGCCAGAGATCACAACTGTGGTTTCATTTGCCACCGATGGATTCTTTCAATTTGTTCTCCAAGATTTATGAACTTGATGGAAAAGAGTACAAAAAGAGAGTTGAGGAACTCATTGATATTTTCGAAATAAGAGAGTATATCTCTGTGCCTGTACGCAAACTTTCTCTTGGTGAGAGAATGCGCTGTGAAATTGTACTTTCCCTTTTGCATAAACCCAGGATTCTTTTTCTGGACGAGCCAACCATAGGGCTTGACGTAGTTGTTAAAAGCAGAGTTCGGGACCTTATAAAAAGAATTAATAGAGAAGAACACGTAACTGTTTTTCTTACCTCGCACGACACACTGGATATTGAGGCAATTTCAAAAAGAGTTATTGTGATCAACGACGGAAGGATTATTTTTGAAGGCGATTTAAACACCATTAAACATGGTTATATGAAGAAGAAGATAGTTGACCTGAAATTTAACGAAATCACGGGGGATTTTAACATCAAAGGCGTTAATATTTTAAAGAAAAAGGACTATGGCGTGAAACTTGAGGTTGACCTAACGCAAATTTCGCAGGACGATGCAATTTCAGAAATAATAAAACAAGGAGAAATTCTTGACATAACCATTGAAGACCCTTCGTTAGAAGAGGTCATCAAGGCAATCTACAATGAGGAAAACTAAAAGAATTACCTTAAAAATTGCAAAATATGTAGAGATTTTAAAAGTTTCATTTATGGCCGCTTCTGCCTATTCAAAGGAGCTTTATGGAACGCTTGGTTTCCTTATTATTACTCTGTTTATTCTTTTCTTCCTCTGGAAAACGATTTTTTCATTCGAGACAGGCGATTTTGAAGGTTTTACTCTCCAAAAGATGATATGGTATGTTGCAGCAACCGAAGCAATTATGCTTTCAAGTTCAAGGATAAGGCTAAGAATAGATGAGGAAATCCGCTCTGGAAATGTTTCAAATTTTCTTGTCAAACCATTTTCATATCCTCTGTTTCTTGCCTTTGATTCGCTGGGTTCGTCTATATTCAGGTTTATCGTTCGAATGCCCGTTGCCTTTGCCCTTGCGCTGATTTTTACGTTGAAATTTGAGATTTCGCTTTTAGGGCTTATGTCTTACATTATTCTTGGAATTATGGGATTATTCCTTGACGCTCTTGTTACCATTTTAATTGGCCTTCTTGCCTTCTATGTTGAAGACACCGCGCCGATTTACTGGATTTACAACAAGCTTCTTTTTACAATAGGAGGGCTTTTAATCCCGATAGATATGATGCCTGCATTTGTAAAGACGATTTCTAAATTTTTCCCTGCGCGTTTTATACTTTATAATCCTGCAAATTCTCTGATTAACTTTTCTTGGGAGTTCTTCATGGAAAGTTTTTCTTATATTGTTTTGTTTACTGCAATTGTACTTTTATTAACATCGCTTTTGTTCTCAAGTGCTTCAAGGAGGCTTTCTATCAATGGCGGCTAAAGGCAAACTGTACTGGTACAAGGAGCTTTTCCTTGAATATGTGAGAATGAATTTCCTCACTGCAATTGAATATAGGGCGTCTTTCTTTATGCAGGTCTTCGGAATGATACTCAACGATATAGCGCTTTTGTTTTTCTGGTGGGTACTGTTTCAGAGAGTTAATGCGATTAAAGGGTGGGAGATAAAAGATGTTTTCACTATATATGCAGTGGTTGCCGCAGGATTCGGGCTTGCCACTGGATTTTTTGGCAATGTAACGCGTCTATCAACGATGATAAATAGAGGCGAACTTGACTATTATCTTACGCTTCCAAAATCTCCTTTGCTAAATCTTCTTATAAGCAAAATGTCTTTCTCTGCATGGGGAGATTTTCTTTTCGGAATTTTTGTGTATCTTTTTTTGGTCCACGGAAGTTTTTCAGGGTTACTTCTTTTTATTCTTGTTTCAACAATTTCGAGCCTTATTTTTGTGAGTTTTCTTATCATAATTTCTTCGCTTACCTTTTATTTTGAAAGCGGGGAGATACTTGCTCAGGAACTTACCGAGGCCATAATATCCTTCTCTCTTTATCCTGCTTCTATTTTTCCACAAGAAATAAAAATTATTCTTTTTACTTTTGTGCCCGCAGCTCTTATTGGCTACCTTCCCGCAGTCATTTTAAAAAGTTTTTCTTTGAAGTATTTTTTATTTCTTTTATTTTTCCTCATTCTCTTTATGTTTTTAGGAATTACTTTGTTCTACAGGGGAATGAGGCGCTATGCTTCAGGAAGCGTTTATGGCCCTAAAATTTAAAATTCTCTTTTGCCTCTCTACGCGTCAAGGCATTAAAGTCTGCCTCAATTTGTGTTGTTGCAAGTAATGAATAGGAGAAAAAAGTGCTTCCTTTTGTATTTTTATTTTTCTTCTACGGTTTCTTCATGCGCTCTAAATATTGAAAATT
>JAIMJY010000073.1 GCA_020692945.1 Caldisericum sp.
TATCTCTGTTTTCCAGTAATTTCTTTCAAAATTCCTATTTGCTCAAATCGATTGACGAGTTCATTGGCTGACTCTCTAGAAATTTTATAAGTTTTTACCAAATCATTGACTTCAATTAATGGTTTTTCAAATAGTAGATCAATGAGTTTTGCGGCATAAATACTTGATATAGAACTTCCATAAAGTTTTAAAGTTATACTTTCTTTTAAATTAATAATATCTCTTGCCGTGTTTGCAGATTCAATAGAACTTTCCTTTACTGTTTCAAGAAAGAATTTTATCCAGTCTTCCCAAAGGCCATCAGTTCTTACTTTCATCAACAAATTATAATATTCATTTTTGTGCTTCTTAAGATAATAGCTGAGGTACAAAACAGGTTTTGAAAGTATTTTTTTCCAGTAAAGATAAAATGTTATAAGTAGTCTACCAACTCTTCCGTTTCCATCAAGAAAAGGATGAATAGTCTCAAACTGAGCATGGATTAAAGCAATTTTTGTTAGAGGAGGTATGTTTTCATGTTTATAGAAAAAGTTTTCGAGAGCACTCATGCTTGGCAACACTACATCAGGTGGTGGTGGAACAAAAGTTGCCTCGTTCAACGAAGCTCCCATTGAACCAATCCAGTTTTGTGTTTTTCTAAACTCACCAAGAGTTTTACTGCCACCCCTTGTACCTTCAATTAAGATTTTATGAATCTCTTTTATCAGTCTTAATGACATTGGTAAATCGTTTAATCTGTCTATCCCATAGTTCAATGCCTTGATGTAATTAACCACTTCTTTAATGTCTTCAATATTATCTTTTGGTGTTAAATCGGCTTCAAATTCAAGAACTCCTTCTAAGGATGCTTGAGTTCCTTCAATTTGCGAGCTTAAGAGAGCTTCTTTTTTTACATACATTCCGAGAAACATGTCAGGATTTGGTAAGACTGTTATTATTCCATCAAGTCTTGCAAGAGATCTATCTGCGTCAGATAATAATGAAAGTAACTCTTCATCAAATTTAATTGGTGGATTGGGAGGAAGAGGATTAGGAATAAATGCAGAGTATCCTCCTGCCTGTTTTACATATCTTCCTGTTCTTGTATTCATAGATCAATCCTCCATTTTTATTTTATAATAAAATAAACGTTACCTTATAGGGTAATCCACCTCTATCTTCAATACTTTAACTTAAAGTACACTACCCTATATTATACGCTAATTTATATTTTTAAGTTAACCTTGCCTGACTTAGAAGCTTGATTTCCATTCTAAGTCAACCTTGCCTGACTTAAATCCACATTTTTCATTCTAAGTCAACTTAACCTGACTTAAATCTGATCAGCACTCTCTATTTGAATAGTTTCTGCTCTCCTTTGAGTTATGATTTGCTTTGCCTCTTCTTCTAATTCTCCCTTAGCAAGCCAATATGTTTGAAATCTTCTACTGGGAGACTTTAAAATTGCATCTCTGAGAGCATTATCCCATTTACCCGACCATCCACAGATTATTAAGCCAAATCTGTCAAAAACCTCATCCAAAAATTTACTGGTTGTATCAGAATAATTAGAGAGTTCTTCTATCGTATTTCTAATGCGAGTATCCTTGTAGTCACCATGCAGTTTCACAATAACGCACTTTGAATGTACATATGGCATTACTCCTTCAAAATCATCTTCAGACTTAATAACATCTGGGGTAATACCCACCTCTTCAATGGCTTTTTCCAGTAATCTATCGAAGTTAGTGGTGAGAATCATTTTTATATATCCCAATTTTACCATCTGGGCAATTGCTTTGTGCGCCTCAGTAGGAACTTTTAATTGCTGTTCTTTTTCTTCTCCTGTTGGTTCGAAATATTTCTTTAAAATGTTCATTCTTTCAGAACGAGTTTTTGCTAACTTTTCTAAAATTTTAGAGTAATCTGGTTCCTCGTTAAACTTGGCTACATACCAAGTCTCAGGATCTGGCTTTGGATCTTCTTGCAAAGACGAAGCAAGCTGTCCTATTAGATCTAAAACAATTTCCCATCCAGTTTTAACACCGGCGGCTTTTGAAACTCCAGAGCCAATAAGCAAAGAATAAACTCCTGGGTTGTAATGCATGGAGAAAACTAAATTGATTATCTTATAATCAGCTTTGTAGTCCATAATTTTTTCTATTCCTAAGATTTTTTAGCATTGTCTATTTCCCAATGACCGCCTTTTGTAGGTCCAATTCTTTTTAAAATGCCACTGTCTTTCAGCTTTCTAATATTCCATTCAATACCTTTATCACTTATCCCTATCTTATTTGCAAGTTCTTTCATAGTTATTTTGGGATTTTCCTTAATCATCCTTATTATTTCTTCCCTAGTTTCTTCCATAGTTTCTTCCATAGTTTCTTCCCTAGCTTCTTCCCTAGTTTTCTTGGTAGTAAATTCCTTGCTGAAAATACAAACCTCAAAACCACCGCTTACTTCTGTTATTTCTGGTTCAGGCAAACCATAGTCTTTTGTATGCTTAATTGCCCCACTAATACCTCTCCCGTATCTTTCCATAACTCGCACATCTCTAAATATTTCTGCAATGAGTTTATTTCTTGGAACAGATTTATCTTTACCTGATTTGATATCCTGAATTGTAAGATCTAATGGCAGCCAGCCGCTGTTCCATAATACGATTTTATTAGAAAACACTTTGAATTGCGAATGCACCCCTCGGTAATCTCGATGAACTATTGCGTTAATAACAAATTCTCTCAGTGCATCCAATGGGTACTGCCACCTTTCTTCCCTTGTTGGCTTGCCAGTGATAATATACTCTTTTAATATATATGCTTTAATAAAATCCATTACTTCTTCAACTTCTGAAATTAGGTCTGTTTTAATAAGCTTGCTTTTCTTAATCGTTATTTCGTCCTGAAATAAACCTATTTGTATCTCCGTATCAATTAGTGGCTCTTTTGAGAACAACAGCATTGCTGCATGTGTAGGATATTCTTTGCCATTCTTTTTATCAACTAAAGAATATTTCTTTAAAAAATCCATTACATCTCCAAGATCTAATTCAAGATTGTCCTCAATCATCTTTTTTGCTCTCAAAATTTTGTTTTCATCAAGATCATCAATAGTTTTATCTTCATCTGGATAAAAATCCCAGCTCGTGTTTCTTGTCTTTAAATGCATATCTGCAACTTCAGAGGCGCTCATCAAATGGTTGCTGCTGCCAATTCTTACAAAATACCTCCCTCTTAAGGAAACTGGTTTTAAGGGGAACTCAATCACTTCAAACACAAATATGCTTCTCCCATCTGCTGAAACCTGGTAAACATCTGGTATTATATATGGTTCAGTTTTTGTCTTTATTTCATTTATTATATCTTTAATTTGTTCATGAGAATAATTAATTCCATTTATTTTGCCGCTATTACTCACTCCAATTAAAAGTCGACCTCCACGCGCGTTAGAGAAAGCGGCTACGGACTCATAGGCTTCTGCATCAAAAGAGCTTTTAAATTCTAATGTTTCGCCTTCTCCTTGACTAATTAAATTAAACAGTTCTTCTTCGTTCATAAATCAACACCTATTGCCTTCATAATTTCTTTTAACTTCTCGTCTGCTTTAGTTCTTTCCTCTTCTGCCTCTTTAAGTTGAACTAAGGCATCCTCAAGGGGTAAAGTTTCATCTTCTCCATTTTGAGCAACATAGCGAGAAGGGCTAAGATTGTAGTCATTTTTTACAGATTCATCATTGGTTATAATCTTGCTTATTCCTTCTTCTTCCTTCCAATTTAGACAAATGTCTGAAATCCTATTTATATTTTCTTCAGGCAAATAGTTTTTAGGTCTTCCTTTACTGAAAAGTTTAGAGGCATTGATGAGTAAAATATTTCCTTTTCTTTCGGCTTGTTTTGCTTTATTTATGACGATGATTATCCCAGGAGCTGAAGTATTATAAAAAAGGTTTTCCGGTAAGAGCAAAACTGCTTCCACAAAATCTTTATCTACAAATTCCTTCCTTATGTCTCGTTCTCTATTTTTGCCTTCATTGCCACTACCTCTTGCAACTGAGCCTGTATCTAAAACCACTGCCATTTTTCCATTGTTTTTTAAGGAGGCAAACATATGCTGGATCCAGCCCCAATCTGCTGAACTTGATGGTGGATAGCCAAAAATGAAACGGTTATAAGTATCATTTTCATAAATTGCTTGAGAAAAATTCTGGTTCCACATCGGATTTGCAGTGACTATGTCAAATCTTCTCAAGGCACCTGACGAGGTAAGAAATCTAGGATTGTTCATCGTATCACCAAGTGCGATATCAGCTTCCATGTTATGAATAAAAGCGTTCATCTTAGCCATGGCAAAAGTTGAAGGTAAAATTTCCTGACCGTAGAATTTCAAAGGTTCAACTGAGGGTTTAGCGCCGTACTTTTCCATAAATCTTAAATAGCACTTTATCAACAAGCCGCCAGAGCCACAGCAAGGATCATATATTCCCTGCCCAGATTCTGGGTTTAAAATATAAGACATAAGTATTGCAACCTCACGAGGAGTGTAAAATTCACCTGCACTCTGGCCAGATCCTTCAGCAAATTTTCTGAGAAGGTATTCGTAGGCTCTACCGATAATGTCGGGCTCTACATCATTTAATCCAAGTCTATATTTTCCTAAAATTTCTATGAGATCTTTAAGTTTATCGTCGCTTATTATTCTTTGTCCTGCAGTTGTAGCATTAAAATCAACTATATCAATAACACCTTGAAGTTTTGAGTTTTCTTTTGATATAGAACGAACAGCATCGGTCAGGTACTCACCAATGCTTTTTGTTTGACTTTCAATGCTTTCCCATCGTGATTTTTTAGGCAAGTAAAAACGAACAAGGTTATGATCCTACTCAAGCAATTTTTCGGCAATATCAACACCGCCATACTTCTGGGCAAGCTTATTTAGTTCATCTTGAAAAACATCCGATAACCTCTTTATGAAAATAAGCGGCAAAATGTAGTCCTTATACTTTGGGGCATCAACTTCACCACGAATTTTGCAAGCAGCTCCCCAAAGCCAATTTTCAAGTGCAGTTACATCAAGTTTCCCATTGTTCATTACTCCTCCCTTCTAAATGCTCCTCAAGATAATTTTATAACTAATGGGAATATTTGCAAAGTTTGTAAAGCCGTTTATTTGGTTTAGCGAAAAGTTTATTTTAAATGAAACAAGAAAACTTTTTATTGACTTTTTGAAAATTCACCTATCCTGATTTCTATAAGTCGGGTTTTTCCGTTTTAATTCTCATTACCATATTTTAAGATGGAAGTTTTCGCATTAGAGAACACTCGACCTATTTCAAATAGACCTTTTGAAATTTAAGTCAACCTTGCCTGACTTAGAAGCTTGATTTC
>JAIMJY010000074.1 GCA_020692945.1 Caldisericum sp.
TAATTATTATCAATATTGCTCAAATGGATGTTCCAACGGTCAATGTAAAGTTTGCACCCCAAACAGTGTGTCCTGCAATGGAAATTATATAAAGAAATGCAATAGTGCTGGCACAAGTTGGTATAATTATTATCAATATTGCTCAAATGGATGTTCCAACGGTCAATGTAAAGTTTGTACTCCCGGAACAAAGCAATGCGATGGGAGTAATCTAAAGACCTGCAATTCGGATGGTTCCGGATGGACAACAACAAGTTGCACTTATGGATGCGCTAATAATGCATGTAATTCAAATCCCTCAATATGTACAAATGGTCAAACACAAGCTTGTACTGTAAGTGGATGCGCTGGAACAAAAACTTGTTCTAATAATCAGTGGGGAAGTTGTATTAAAAACGATCCTTGCTGTGGTATAACCTGCTCTTCTGGGCAAACATGCCAGAGCGGGCAATGTGTTAGTTCCAGTGGCGGAACATGTCCCTCAATAACAAACGGCGGATTTGAAAGCGGCACATCTGGTTGGACATTCGGCGGACAGGGCGATCACAAAATCGGAACAACTGTGTATAGTGGTTCTAAATCTGCATTAATTGGCTTCAAAGATTCTTCAAATGTTGCAAATGGAAAGGACTATGTTTACCAGACGATTACAGTTCCAAGCGGTTCCAGCGCAGTATTATCTTTTTATTACCGCTTTTATTCTTATGATTATTGTAATTATGATTTCTTCAATATGAAAATCAGGGATGGCAGCGGAAATGTTAAATCCACAGTAATAAGTAAATGCCATGGTGGCGGAGGGCTTAAAGATACTGGCTGGACTAAAAAAGAGGTTGATTTAAGTTCCTATGCAGGGAAAACAATACAGATTTACTTTGAGATTGAGAACAGATATGATACATCGTATAAGAGCTGGGCGTTTGTTGATGATGTGGAAATTAAATGTGAATCAGAGTTTCAATTTTGTGGAGGATTAGACCAAACCTGCTGTGCAAGTAATAAATGTGGGGCAGGATTGACTTGTAAAAATAGCAAGTGCATAAGAGTTCCAGAACCAATATTGGACTATAAGATCGGCGAAAAAATTAGAAACCCTGAATGTAGTGGACTATTTTGTGGGTTCGGAAAAAAAGACTATCTACCATTTAATATAAATTTGATTAATATTGGAAAAACAACCCGGAGTGGAACGGGTGCATTAGTACAATTAAAGACATACTACTTTAGAGATAATTATTTTTATCTTTCATCTAGCAATAATTATGGAAGAGGCGATTTTGATTCTGTCGGTTGGTTTGATAGTTCATCATGGGGCGGTAGTGGTTATAATATTAAGTCAAAATTCGAACTCCATAAGAGTAAAATGGATGAGGATGAGTTGGCGAGTAGTGGTCAACTATACTATCGCATAAAAAGTAGTAGCACCTATTTCTATATCTATAGTTACATTTATGACACCGACGGTAAATCTTATGGTGCCCCAACTAAATCAATTTATGTTCAAGGCATAGGTTTTTGGGAAGGCATATTCGAACAATTAGAACCTGTTGGTGATGCATTTAAGTTTATTATTTTTGATTATAACTGTCCAGATTTTGAAAGTTGTGCCTTTGAAACAGTGACAATACTTCCTTGGACAAAAGCAGGAAAACTAACAAAGGTTACAAGAGTAGTTGATAAAGGTTCTTCATCTGTAAAGTATGTATATGAATTCGCTGCCAGTTCTGGAACAATTACAAGAATAACTTCAAAAAGCAGTAAATTAGATGTTTCATTGTTACTTAAACTTGAGGATAAAGGAGTTAATTTACAAAGGTTGAGCGATAATGTTGGTTATATTAGTAAAATAACACAAAAAACCAACGGGGATATTATTGTCGCTGCAGAGCGGTACGGTAAAAATGTTGAATCATATTTCCCAAATAGTGGGAAGGCTTTTATAAATGACTTAAATATAAATAAAGCCGGAAAAACGGATGCTATATACAAAGGAGAATTAGGTGAAGCAACCGTTAAGAGTATGGAGAACCAAAAAGGATGGATAGTCCAATCAGGGTTTAAGAAAGGCGATGTAACTGATACTGGGATTGACAAGATTTACAAAAATAGTAATGGTGAATTTGTGATTGTAGAGGCTAAATTTATAAGTAAAGCAGGCAATGTGGGTATTGGTGATTTAGGTAAGACCATTACTAAAAGAAGACAGATGAGCGATGATTGGATAAAAAATTCTTTGAAAGAAATGAGGGAGTTAAATAAAAATAATCCAGACAAAGGTATAGATAAGAAATTATATAATGATATAATAAATGATATAAGGAGCAATAAAAAGATAAATAAAGAACTTGTCGTAGTGAGAAATTCAGCAGACGAGGGTAACACCATCACAAAATCGCTTACAGATGGAACAAATGGCGTGCATTTAGATGGAGTTACAATTATAAATCTTGGAGGAACTGTTGTTTAATAGAGAAAAATGGAGAAAAAAAAAATTGAGAGTGAGATTGCGGATGAGAAAGAAGATATTGAAAATATAAAAGGTTACTGGAATGAAATACCCCCAGAAGGGCTCTCTGGAGTATATTCTGATCTTGCTGGTGACTCAGAGACAATAGGAATATATAATATTATTCTGGGCAACAAACAAGAGGCATTGAACTGGTTTAAACAAGCAACAGATTACCATAAAAAAGAGAAGGAAAACGCAGATAAAGCCAAACCTGAAATTAATTATGAACTCTCTTATAAGGAGTTCATATATTCGGCTATACTTACGCAAGATGAAAAAATCATAAAAGATACAGCACAGCACATGTGTGATATGGAAGATGCAATTTTAAATAAAATTATTAAGGGAAAAACCAAAACCAAACTCGCAATGCTTCTGTATCGTCATGGTTTTATTTTAGCAAATCTAATTGTAGGAAATTATAGTAAAACAAAAGAGCATCTGGATGCTTTTGAAAGACACCATAAGACACTTATACCTGAGGAATACCCCATAACTGATGCAGTTAAAGGAATTTTAGAAAAAAATCCGAAATTAACAAAGGATGGTATTAATAAAATACTTAAAAGACATATTGGACTGACAAGGGGGTCATTACCACAAGAACAAAAGTTAGTTTGTATTCCTATTGTATGTATGCTAACTTTAGCAAAACTCAAAGGAATGAATATAAAAGATATTTATATTGAAAGCAAATATATACCAAAAATTTTATTTGAAAAATGAAAAAAAATACAATTATAATTGGTGTAACCATAGTTATACTTTTAATAATCGGGGCAGCATATTACTATGAAAATTACGTGGCGAGATCAAATAATATGAGCGTATACCCTGAATCTGCCAAATTACTAAAAGAAGCCCCTGAAAAAGCATTAGAATATTGTGATGAAAATGCAACAATTGACTCCTTTGATTCAGGTGCGGATTGTTTGGCAGAAGTTCTATGTGCAGCGGACAAACTTGATAAAATCAAAGAATTGTGCGAAGCAGGAACACTGCAATATCCTCCAAAGGATGAGAGTGAAAAACAAAAACTTATTGATGAATGTATCGAAACAGTTAAAATAGCATGCAAAAATCCAAATGATGCAATCAATTTATGCAAAGACAATAACTGTTTCATGGCACTTTCAATAATATCCTTAAAAAAAGGTTATGAAGAAATTGCAAGGAAATCGTGCTATAAAATTGATGATGGGAGAAAAGAGGATTGTTATGATAATCTGATATATTCTTCAGCAAAAATAAATAAAACCCATAACGAGATGTTGGAGGTTTGTAATATGTATGAAAATGAAAATTTTGATTATCTCTCGTGTGGTATTGGTAGCAAATGCACTGAAAAGGAGATTAAAGATTATCGAATGCAGAATAAGCTCAACTGTTATATGTTGGTGGCAAAATTAACTTCAAAAACAGATAAAAAAATAGCAAAAGAAATATGTAATAAAATACCTATTGAAGGTATTGATTATAAAAAAGAATGTTTAAATAACTGTCTTGATGATAATCAAACAGAAGAATTCTGCAATGAAGCGTGCAGTGTCGTACCAAAAAATAAACGAGAAGAATGTTTAACTGCTATTTTGTAAAACACGCAATTTAAAAATGCCCCTCAAAAAATAATTTTTTCAATATTTTTAATAACTCTTGCATTAACTCACCCTGCAACCGCTGAAACCGGATTTGCAGGCGATGATGTCTTAATCTGGGCGAGATTACGGGCGTTAAACAGGATAAAGTAATAGCGAACATAACAAACCCTGGCGATGAGGCGAGTACGATAACTTTAAGTTACAAGTCATCTTCAGGAGCATACGAAATTAGAAAATATAAATTAGTAAATTAGAATAAATAAAAAATTGACGATTTATGAGTTTAAGTTATTTCGCAACATGTCTAATGAAATCCGGGGCTTCAATTCATAGAATAGCCGGTTATGGTAAAAAAGAAATTCCTGATGAGAAAATGCAAAACAAACAGGAGAAATTAGAAAAAAAGCATAGCGGCAATCCGGTTTGAACTGAAAGAAGTGATTGATGAAATTGAAAAGTGTAAAGTTGAACGTGAACAATTGTGTGGTCTGGAAAGAACACTCAAAGAGCAGACAACCATAAAAGACGGTAAACGGGAAGGGGACGCCAATATTCTATCCACATTAGAAGATTGTGATAGAAAAATAGTATTTGTTTAGCTGCTTAAAAAATTAAGTGTAAAAAGTGTGAAAAAATCACCTCATTTCATTCGGAGATTTTCAAAACTCTGGGTTTTGAAAATAACTACAAAATCAAATATGACAAGGTAAAAATCCAATTAGCTAAACAAATACGAAAAATAAAAAGCATTGACAGAAAAATAAACAATATCAAGAAGTAGCATAAAGAAAAATTCGAGAAACTGCAAAAATGGGGGAAAGAATGGAAAAGAATACAAGGAAAGGAACATGTGTATGTAGTGGACGTTGAACTTGACCAGATAATGACCTGCTTCAGGATGAGTTTTGCAAATCTATGCAGCTTCTTTTTATCCCACTACCTCAACGATGAAAAAATGGAACTTCAAACACTTATCCAATCCTTTTTTATGCTAAGCGGATCAATAACAGAAACAGAAAACGAAAGAACCATTAGGTTAACAAGAAACGAAAAAGAACCGGAGATGATGGAAAAACTGGTATTAGGCTTGAATGCTTTAAATAGTTTTGGTATTAATTATATTAATGGGAAAAGATATTCGTTTCAATTAAGTGGTAATAATTAATTCGGTTAATTTTCTAATTTAGCCGATAGTCATGTCTTAGCAATAGTGATAATTTTAATTACAATTTTACTATCTGCATTTATAATAGAGTTGTTGCAAATTAAAAATTTTAAAGGTGAAAATTAATAAAATTC
>JAIMJY010000182.1 GCA_020692945.1 Caldisericum sp.
TCTGGCGTGAGCGAGAAGACCCCTCTCTTTTAAGAAGGGGATGATAGCGAACTTGACTACGCAGGAGATAGATTTTACAACAAAGCCGTGTTTATGGTAAAATCATATAATGAAACAATTACGCGGATTCAAGTACAGATTTTACCCGACTGACTCGCAGCGATTAGAGCTAGCGCAAACGTTCGGCTGTACTAGATTCGTATATAACTGGGCGTTAGCTTTAAGAACCAATAGCTACTACCAAGATAAAGTATCTCTAAGCTATACAGATACATCTAATGCTTTAACTAAGTTAAAGAAAGATCCTGAAAAACCTTGGTTAAAGGCTGTTTCAGCCGTACCTCTACAGCAAGGTTTAAGACATCTAAATACGGCTTTTGGGAATTTCTTCAAAGGTAAAACTAAATATCCCAGATTTAAGAAAAAGGCTAACAGGCAATCTGCTCACTATGCGCCTAATGCTTTCAAATGGTTAGATGGTAAGCTGACTTTAGCCAAGATGGATAAGCCTCTTAAGATTAGATGGAGTAAATACTTTGATGGAGAACCAAAACAGGTAATCGTATCTAAAGATCCAAGTAATAGATATTTTGTCTCATTCCTAGTAAAAGAAGAATTACAACGGTGGCAACCAGCTACAGAAGAAATTGGGATCGATCTAGGCATAAAAGATGTGGTTGTAGCCAGTAATGGGTTTGCTTCTGGCAATCCCAAGCACTATCAAAAGTATCAGGCTAGACTGAAAACTCTACAACGCAGACTAGCTAAGAAAAAGAAAGGTTCTAATAATAGATATAAGGCAAGGCTCTCTGTAGCAAAGCTTCACGCTAAAATAGCCGACTGCCGAAAAGATTTTTTACATAAGCTGAGTACAAAATTGGTTAGCGAAAGCCAAGCTATCTATACCGAGACTTTAGCAGTAAAAAACCTGATGGCTAACCATAAATTAGCCAAAGCCATAGCGGATTGTGGTTGGAGTGAGTTTCTACGCCAACTAGAATATAAAGCTAATTGGCATGACCGCAAAATTGGAGCAATTGACAGATGGTTTCCATCTACAAAGCGTTGTCATCCATGCGGTTACATTGTAGATAAGCTACCTCTGTCAGTCCGTGAGTGGATTTGTCCTAGCTGCAATAGCTTGAACTTGAGAGACTACAATAGTTCGCTCAATATTTTAGCGGTCGGGCAGACCGTGTTTGCTTGTGGACTAAGCTCTGGCGGGGATGTGTCTTTGACAGATCTAGCTATCTTGGGATGAATCAAGAATCCCCTCGCCTTCAGGCAGGGGAGTG
>JAIMJY010000183.1 GCA_020692945.1 Caldisericum sp.
TTTCCTACCTCTTTTGAAGAGGTAGGTTTTTGCATGTATTGACTAAACAGTAAATGTAAGTAGAATTAAAGAATGAAAAATAAGAAGTCATTAACAAGCAAGAAAAGAAAATTTTGGACAAAAAAGAACATAATCCTATTAATAATATCAGCCTTAGTTGTTTCTTTGGTAGCCATATTGTATTTGCATTACAGACAGATACGTAGTGCCATGCTCTCTGAGCAGGATATTTATACATTCCAAAATCAAATTGTAAATACTACCACAATCGGAGAAGATGTTTTAATAGCAACCGATAAAGGGGGCGTGGCCCTATTAAACCCCAAAGGTAAAATTGTATGGGTAGGCCAGACAAAATCAAATGTGCATAGCTTAGAAGTGAGTCCTGACGAAAACTATATAGCAATAGGTAGCTCAGCTTTCTATGTGTTTGACAAAAACGGCAAAGAGATATTTGAAAAGAAGGTTGACAACTACTTCCCTTTCAAAAGCAAATTCTTGATAAACAAAACAATAAAGCTTGTGTACCAGTCTCTTTTGGATTTGTCTTATATGGCCATTACTGTTGACTATTCCGGTAAAACGATTGCATCAGAGAAAATACCAGACCTCGGTGAAAATGCGTATATCGACATCTCGCAGTCAGGAATGATTTTATTTGCTGGTGAGAGGGGAGAAATCTTTTTAATACAAAATGGAAAGGATTTTAAAGACACTTCAATTGATAAAAAGGTTTCATCGATTCACAATATTTTTGGACAATTTGTTGATGGAAACAGTATAGTTGTGGGATACAAAAACTCAAGCGACACTAATTTACAAGCTCCTGTTTATTTTTTTGACTTGAATCTCAAACTAATAAAAAATATTACTTTTTCGAACAACATTAACAGCGCAAGAATTAGCAATGGGAATATAGTTTTTTCAACTGATGATGGCTTTTATGTATATTCCGGAACGGGGATTCTTCAAGGACAAAAAGTTCAAATTGGTTTATCAGGATTTCAGTTTGATTCTAACGATCTATACAAAATGTATGTTTATTATAAAAAAGCTACAGGTGAAAACGAAAAGCCACTTGTCGATATCGTAATAACTGACAAGAACGACAACAGCATAGGCAACTATTTATACACGTTTGATTCAATGCCTCAAATGTCTCTTTCAGAAGACGGAATAATTTTCCTCTCAGAACAGCAAAAGTTAAAAGTTTTGCGTAAGTAAACCTGCTCACGAAGGGCGCAGGTTTATTTCTTTGTAATTTGAGCTCTTTTTCATCAGATTACA
>JAIMJY010000075.1 GCA_020692945.1 Caldisericum sp.
GGTTACAGAGGAGTAAACCTACTGAGAAAAAGTATAGGTTACAGAGGAGTAAACCTACTGAGAAAAAGTATAGGTTACAGAGGAGTAAACAATCCTCCTTTTTCAAGATAGCTGCTCGGGTTACTCCGGGCAGTATTTTTTTTAAAATTTGGTATTTTTTGATTATTTTGTATAATTGAGTATAATGAGCATAAAACCTGATAAGTGGATTAGAGAGCAGGCAAGAAAAGGAATGATTGAGCCTTTTGAGGAATCACAAGTGGGAGACGGGGTGATCTCTTTTGGCGTTTCTTCTTACGGCTACGACATGAGAATTGACAATGAGTTCAAGATATTCACAAATATTAATACGGCAATTGTTGATCCAAAACATTTTTCAACAGCAAGTTTTGTTGATTTTAAGGGCAAAGCGTGCATCATTCCTCCAAACTCTTTTGCTCTTGGTAAAAGTGTCGAACACTTCACCATCCCCCGCAACATCCTCTGTATAGTTCTTGGCAAAAGCACTTATGCTCGAGCAGGCATCATTGTTAACGTAACTCCTCTTGAACCAACGTGGAACGGATTCGTTACAATAGAAATCTCGAATACTACCCCTCTTCCTGTTAAAATCTATGCAAATGAAGGCATAGCACAGGTCCTATTTTTAGAATCAGACGAGCCATGCGAAATTTCTTATGCTGATAAAAAAGGCAAATATCAAAACCAGACTGGTATCTGGCTTCCACGAGTGAAATGAGCGAGAAGTTTGGTCCAGAAGTTCTGGGAATAGCATTCATTAAAAAGGAGGCGTAAAAATGGAAAAAGTAAATCCGATGAAAAGGATTTCAGATTACAGAGGAGTAAAGATCGTAACAGATTCAACCTGCTACATGCCGCAGGAAATAATTGAAAAATATGACATTAAAGTTGCTCCACTTTATGTACGATTTGGTGACACAGTTTATAAAGAGCACGTGGACATTTCTGATGATGACCACTATAAAAGACTGAGGAAGGGTGAACTCCCCGACACCACGCAACCATCACCTGAAGATTTTACAAAAATCTATAAACCGCTTATCGAAGAGGGTTATTCGATCATTTCCATTCATATTTCCTCAGGAATTAGCGGCACAATAAACTCTGCTAACGCTGCAAAAGAAGCACTTGGAAGCCCCGACATACACATTTTTGATTCAAAGTTTACCTCAATGGGACTTGGTTTCCAGATAATGGAGATAGCTCGCATGCTCTACGAGGAAAGGAATAGTAAGGAAGAAGTACTTAAAGAAATACCCAATCTTCAAAAACATATGAATATTTTCTTCCTCGTTGGAGACCTTTTCTGGCTTGCAAGACTCGGAAGAATAGGCAAAGCAAAAGCGATTCTTGGAAACGTCGTAAAAATAAAGCCCATCCTCTTTTTTGATGACGGGGTCGTAAATGCACTTGAACAACCAAGGACAATGAAAAGAGGGAAAGAAAGGATGATTGAGCTCACAAAAGACATTGTTCTTAAGAAAGGGCTTAAATACATTACGGTTGCATGGGGAGACAACAAAGAAGAGGCAGAGAAGTACAGGGAATTCTGTGAGAACTCATTTGGCGTTCCTGTTAGTTTGACACGTCTTGGTCCAGTTATTGGAACTCACGCGGGTCCTGAGGTGTTGTCGATACACTTCTATACTGAAAAATAATAAACTCATCTTCTTTGCGAAGCCCCTCTTAATCCCCAAGAGAAATCGAAAGAAGCTTTTTATCAAAAAGAGAGGAGAGAATTTTAAGAGTATAGAGTTCCCCAAAAGGAGACGATTTGGTAATACCTGCGAGCTCTCTTGTGCTCCTAAGCACTAAAAGGACACTCCACTCTTCGTGGGAAACGTCCACTTCACCTGGCGCTTCAGTAATGTTAAATACAATACTTGAAAAAGGAAACTTCTGTTTGAAGTTTTTCCATTCCTCCCTTATTTCATCAATTTTTAAGAAAGTTTTCTTGATCTCATTAATCTGAGCTGAGCTTTCTACTTTGTCTAGCTTGAAGAATTCAAAAGTGCCTTCTGAGAAATTGATTAGCTTTTCACATGAACCAATAGGCGTTTTGTCTCCCTCGGCGTTAACTGGATGCCCATTCCTAAAATAAACAGTAATTTCGGAAGACTTGCTCTTGACAACAAGTTTACCATTACCAGATGTATCTTTAATCAGGCCCAATAACATCTTGAGGTCGATATCCTCCAAATCTCCACTTAAAGCCATAATACACCCCCTATGCACTGCTTAATAAAGAACAATCACATAATATTCTACACATAAATAAAAAAATCAACAATTTATTTTCTAAAATTACTTAAAACGTACAATAGTAAGTAATGGAACTTAATGATAAATTCTGCATAGAAAATTGCCTGGAAGGGAAAAATGAGTACTTTGAAGTTCTAGTAAGAAGGTACCAGAACCACCTTTTTAATATTGTTAACAAAATGGTAAGAAACAGAGACAATGCCGAAGACATAACGCAAGAGTCATTTCTTAAAGCTTTTAATCGTTTGAGAAATTTTGACATTGACAGAGATTTCTTTCCGTATATTGTTAGAATAGCTATAAATTGTACAAAGGACTTTCTGAGGAAAAACGCAAAAGAAACCTCCCTCCAAATTGAAAGAATAACCAATGAAGAGGAACCAAATGATTTCATTGAAATGTATGAAGCCATCTACTCGCTTCCTGATAATTATAAGGATGTTATTCTACTATTTTACAGAGACGGAAAGACAATCATTCAGATCAGTACAGAAACAGGAGAGAGCGTTGAAAATATTAAAGTGCGTTTATTCAGGGCAAGAAAAATGCTCTTTGAGATAGTAAATCCGCTAAAAAAGAGTGCGGATAAACCTGCTGAAGAAGATCGTAGGTTACAGAGGAGTAAAAACAAAAATTTGTAACCTTTTAAGGAGAACTGAAGCAAATAATATGATGAAAGAAAGAGAATTTTTAGAGAAACTATGCAGGTTAACGGAGAGTAGCGCAAAAATTGACATTTCAAGAGGAGTTATGTTAGCTATTGAATTCAATACAAAAAAGAAAATACTTCTTACTTCCTTTGCTCTTTTCCCTCTATTCTTACTGGCGTCTCTTGAATGCGCAAAGCTAATTTCACAGAGCAAAAGGCTAATAATCTTTATTGATTTTTTCAATATAGCTCCCTTAATCAAAAACCATCCTTTCGCTTCAGTTATTTTTTCGATAATTATCTTAAGTTTTGCTGCAAGTTTTGCAGTAAGTTTTATAATACAAGGAGGAGAAAAAAATGAATTGCTACTATCACCCAGATAGAGAATCTGTGGCAGTATGTTCAGTTTGCAAGAAACCACTGTGCAAAGAGTGTGCTCACGAAAAGAATGGGAAGATTTATTGTTCAGATTGCCTAGGTGAGGCAAAAACAAAACAGGTTAGATCGACTTTCAGTTTTCCAGCAGTGGCTTTAATAACGGTAATAATAGTTGCCGCTTTGATTGTTTCACTTATTGCACTGAGAAGGGCAAATATTTTTCCGATAATTCCTCAGAGCAATTCCCTTCAAACACAAGACATTGAAAAGGATTTTTCTGGAGAAACATCGTTAGCCGTTGAATTAAACCTTTCGGCAATGAAAAAGGTAACGATAAACGGCACTGATGCGAAATTATATTCATTATGGTCTTCAACAAACCAAGAAATAAAAGCAAAATATGCGAATGGGAAACTTACAATTGACTATCCAAACAATAAAAGATTCACTTTTTTGAACAATCCAAATGAAACTCTTGCGCTATCGATAACAAACAAAATTCCAGTTAATATTGTGCTCAAACTCGGTGCAGGTAATACTGAAATTGATGGCGGCAGTATTCCATTTGAAAATCTAACACTCGAAAGCGGAGCAGGAAGCATAGACGTGAAAGAAGGTACTGTAAAAAATTTAAACATTTCCCTTGGGGCGGGAAATATTGATATCTCTCAAATTAAAGCAGCACAAAACATTAAAATAAATAACGGAGTTGGCAATACTTCTCTCGACATTTCTAAAATAGAATCGAATTGCTTAATAACGATTAATAACGGCGTTGGAAACACGAGTTTAACTGTTAGTAAATCGAAAGGAGTAAAAGTCTATGTAAGGACTATAAAATTTGAAGGCAATGGGTTTATTAAAGAAGATGACTATTATGTTAACGACGCCTTTAATGAAAATGGCGCTGAGATAGTTGTTAACGTATCTTCTGTTGGCAATGTCACAATTAATGAACAATAATTTAGGAGGTAAAATGAGAGATTTTGACATACGCTTTGGACTTGGAAGTTTACTTGTATCACTTGGTGCAGCCTACATCCTGAGAAACATGTATGCTACCCAGGACTTTTTCTTCACATTTTTGGGTATTTTCTTTTTACTTGAAGGTTTTTACAATGTAATTGGACAGATCGCAAGGAAAGAAAAGGGCGAAGCAACACAGAACCTTTCTCTTGCATTTATAGGAATTTCCATTCTTCTGTTTGAATTTTCTCTAATCACTTATTCCACAATTTTGCTCATTGCATTAATAATTGGATCAATAGGGCTTGCAATGATAATTTCAGGTTCGCTATTCAACTACTCTCAAAGAAATATTTTCATTGGAATCATATTGATTATAATAGGGGGGTTGCTTTTTATACCAATAGTATTCAACATTTCAAATAGCGTCTATAGAATTGTCAGAGATTATGGGATCGGAATTGTGCTTATCGCTCTTGGAGTAGCTGTTTTTTTACCAAAAAAGAAAGGAGAATAAAGATGAAATGTTATTATCATCCCGATAGAGATGCTGTAGGAGTATGTTCACGATGCGGGCGAGCCGTTTGCGCAGAAGATTCAGTAATAATCGACCAGAAACTTTACTGTAAAGAATGTGCAGAAACAATCAAAAGCAACGACTTCAAACAAAAAAGGATTTACCGGTCGAAGAAAGACAGGATTCTGTGTGGAGTGTGCGGTGGTATTGCGAAATATCTTGGCATCGACCCAACAATCGTAAGACTGCTGTGGGTAATCATTACTTTTGGATACGGGATTGGTATAGTCGCCTATATCGTTGCATGTATTGTAATGCCAATTGAGCCTGATTAGGAGGAACTGGAAGATTCATAACTGTCGCACATGCAGAAGTCGGAAAGGAGGAGTAAAAATCCCCGAATCAATCCCTCCTTTCCAGTTATTATGAGTCCAGTGAAGTGGTCTTGTCACTTAAAGACAGACCACTTTTCTTATCATAGTGAGATTTTTGTAAGTAATGTAAC
>JAIMJY010000076.1 GCA_020692945.1 Caldisericum sp.
TAAAAATGCCTAAAATAAAGATCTTGTTTACATTAATGGTTTTGTCTATTTTACTTTTTTCGTCGTGCACGAATTTTAAAACTCAATCGCAGTTTGAGAAAAACTTACGGGAACTCCCTGCGCTCATACCATACAGAGTGAGGAATAAGTGGGGATTCTCTAATAAAGACAAAAAGATTGTAATTCCAGCTATTTATGACTGGGTAGACTTTTTCAATGACGGTCTTGCACGCGTTGAACTCAATAGTAAAGTAGGTTTCATAGATACACAGGGAAACATGGTAGCAAAACCTGTTTATGATTGGGCAGATAATTTTAATAACGGCCTTGCAGTGGTAAGTTTAAATGGAAAGAGGGGCTACATTGATAAGAAAGGGAATATGGTCATAGATCCAATTTTTGAAGACGCTTTTCGTTTTGATGAGAATGTTGCGTGCGTAAAAATTAATGGAAAATGGGGTCTCATAGATATAAATGGGAACATGATAGTAAAGCCAGATTATGATGAAATTTACAGTGCAGCCAAAGGAATTTTTCGCTTCTGGATAGCGTATAAAAAATGGGGATTAATTGATAAAAAAGGAAATATATTAGTTGAACCTATTTATAATTTCATTGCTCCTTTTCATGAAGGTCTTTCGTTTTTTGTAAATAGCGATGGCCGTTGTGGTTTTATAGATGAGAGAGGGAATATAGCAATAAAACCTGTTTATGATTGGGCAGATAATTTTAATAACGGCCTTGCAGTTGTTAGAATCAATTGGAAATATGGCTTTATCGATAAGAAAGGAGATTTGGTGATACCTGCCACGTATGATAACGTACAAAATTTTAGCGAGGGTCTTGCACCTGTAAAAGTTAATGAAAACGGTAAGTGGGGGTTTATAGATAAAAAAGGGAATATGGTAATAAATGGTATTTTTGATGAGGTTTATACTTTTAGTGAAAATCTTGCATGTGTAAAAGTTAACGGTAAGTGGGGGTTCATAGATAAAAAAGGAAATATGGTAATACAACCTGTTTATGAATGTGCAAGTCCTTTTTCCGAAGGTCTATCTGTCGTCTGTCTTAATGGTAAGAATGGGGTCATTAATAAAAATGGTAAATTGGTGATACAGATTGTATATGATGCAATAACTTCTTTTAATGATGAGTTACTTTTTCTTAAGAATGGCCTTACATGGGCTGAAGTTGGCGACAAATGGGGCTACATCGACAAAAACGGCACTCAATACTGGGAAAATTGAAGGATGATAGTTACCCATTAAAGGAGAAGGCTATGAATTGCAATTTGTTAAAATGGTGACAAAGAGGCTAAAGGAGGCGATTTTATGAAGAAAGTTATAATCGTAATAATTTTGTTTGTGTTTTTGACAGGTTTTACAGGATGTAGCAAAAAGCAAACAAGCAATACCCCAATTAACCCTAATCCTCAAGAGCAGGCAAAGGTTGTTAAGATTGACTCCGATCCTAAGGGTGCAACAGTATTTATTGATAATGATGATCCTGTAGAAACACCTGTTGAGTACAAACTTACCTTTGGAACGCACTTTGTTACTTTTAGAAAAGCAGGTTATTACGATGTCGTTAAAAAAGATGTAGATGTAAATGAGGATACGACTTCAATTAGTGTAACTCTTAAAAGACTTCCAACCGAGGAAGAAATGCTAATTTTTAGTGGAATTGGACCAATTGCATTTGATTCTGGCCCATACATTGCCTGCTGTTCTGCCGCTGCCGTTGCATATTCAAACATATTTTACGGAGAGACTCGTACAATAAGTGGTCTAACAACATTAGAATCATTTGACTTAGTTTTCCCAAGTAGAAAGAAGGTACACTTTAATATAGAAAAAGAAAAAGTTTCGGACTATGCAGGGAAATTCTCAAAAGTTGTTACATTTGATGAATTGGGTAATTATGAAATTACTTTAAACGGTAAGCAAGAGTATTCTTTTGAAGTGTGCTACAGGGCAAAAATTGTATCTAAAACTCCTACATTAGAAGATATTTTCCCAGATTACTATGTTAAAAATGCAATTGCTGTGCCAAATGGAAAGGAAGTCACAGCAAGACTTCTCATAACTGATACAAAAGGAAACCCTATAAGGAACAAACCTTTAGGTGTTTATGATTTGAAGACAGATGAGAATGGTATTGTAACATTTAAAGTGAAAATTGAAAGGAAAGAATGTGAATATTGTTATGTGGTTTATGTAAATGGAAAGCCTGCGCAAGTGAGAGTGTATGCAGACATTTTGGTGTGGGGATATGATTTTATACGCTTTTCAAAGGGCGGTCATTTGATTGAATCCTCTTTTCCTGGAATTAAAAGCGATGTAAAAGTAAAGATTCAAGATGAAAATGTATATATGCCCCGCGGTTCATTTGGACTTAAAATTGCTGATATGTACCCAGATTCTGGAAGTAGAGAGAACAACATTATTAGCCACCCAAAAGATTCTTCTGTTATCTATACTGATGGTTTTGTTTCAAAGGATTCAGGATTACATTGGGAGAAACTGAGTTTGAGTTTTGATACAATTGCAGTTGATCCTCATAAACCAAATGTCTTATATGGATGGTCGGAGATTAATCCCTACAATATCTCTGCACTGTTTAAATCAGAAGATTATGGCTTACATTTCGCAAAAATTGAAGATATTGAATTTGTTAGGCAAATTGTTGTAGACCCAAATGATTCAAATACACTATATTTAGCAACATATAAGGGATTGTTTAAGTCTAATGATGGTGGTAAAACCTGGGATCATATGGTTGATCCTCGTAGCGGAAATGTAGAATTTGTTGCAGTAAGTCCAGAGAATTCTAATGTAGTTCTTGTGTCTACAGGCATGGGTCTTTTCAAATCAGAGGATCGAGGCAAAACATGGAAGAAGATAAGTCTTGTCAAAGATAAACCTCCTGAATGGAATATCCCGAATTGTATCGTATTTGACCCGGCAAATCCTAGCACTATCTATGCAGGAACTGATTATGGACTTTTTATTTCGAGGGACGATGGTGAAAACTGGAAGAAACTCGGGATGTTTGAACTTCTTGGAAACAGAAGTATTGCCATAGACCCTACAAGTCTTAATAAGATATATATTGTTTCTTATGGTGATGGTATCTACAAATCAGAAGATTACGGTGAGCATTTTACAAAAATTGATTTTCCTTTTAGTTTTGTAACTGACATTGGTATCACTATGAATAATCTTGGAGAACTTCTCGTAAACGATGGTATTCCATTCAAGTTGAGTGGAAATGGAAACTTCATACCGTTGGGAGGTGATACATTCCTCAAAAATGGACCTAAATGGAAAATAATAGATGGGCAATTTTATATTGCCGTAAATACAATAAAGTCTGATTTGGTTAGGGTTATTATTACTGATGATACAATTGAATTTTACAAAGTTTCAGATATGATACTGTAAAGGAGCGAGTTTATGAGTAAAAAGACTTTAATCAGCATTCTGGTGGTAGTTGCTATAGGGATAATTATTTCTGTAATTGGATTATTTCATTTTTTATCAAAACGGCCTCAGTCAAAAGAATACCTCCTTGCTGTATCTAAAGGTACATTTTACAGGATTAGTTCTGATGGAAGAGAAATAAAAGAGTTGGGAGAAAGTATGAATGGCGAAGTTCATGTTTATTCTTTTTCTCCAGACGGAAAGAAAATTCTATTTGGTATTCACCCTTTTGGTAATCCAGAGCTAACTTCTCTCTGGATAATGGACTCGGATGGAAGCAATAGAGAAAAGATTATTAATGTAGCAGAGGAGAAATTTGAAGATGCTTTGCTCTCTCCGGATAGAAAGGAGATTTTATTTAGAACCTCTATTGATAAGCCTGTTGACCATTCTGAGAGTTCTTTAACTATTTATTCTCTCTGGATGATTAACTTAGATGGGAGTAACATAAGGAAAGTTGTTGATGGAACAAAAGGAAGTGTTGAGGGCGTTTCTTTTTCTCCAGATGGAAGTAAAATTCTGCTCTTAATTAATGAAACTGCACCAACTAAGACTCTTCAGCAAATTGAGTCTTTAGACTACTATTCCCTCTGGATAATGGATGCCGAAGGAAACAATAAGAAAAACTTAGGAGTGAGAGCGGAGGGGTATATATGGGATACCTCATTTTCTCCAGATGGAAGGGAAATTCTGTTCATTGCTGTAACTTCAGAGGGTAAATCTCTTTGGATAATGGACTTAGATGGGAACGGCAAGATAAAACTCGCTTTAGATACAAATATAGAAGTGTATGAAGCTCGATTTTCTTACGATGGAAGTAAAATTTATTTTGTAACAGAGGAAACTAAACCAGCACTTGGATCTTCTTCCTGGTATCTTTGGGTTGCGAATACAGATGGAACGAATAAAAAGAATATTACTGAGGATATGAATGGTGATGTCCTTAACTTTTCTATTTCCTCTGATGGCAGCAAGATTGCCTTTGTGGTTGCATCACCACCGCATAAACGTTCTCTCTGGATAATGAATACAGATGGAACTGATAGGAAGAAACTTACGGAAGAAACGAGGGAAATTGAGCTGCCAGCTTCGCCATTTTCTCCTACAGGGAATAAAATTTTGTTGCGGGATTCATCAGTGTGGATAGTAAATTTGGATGGCAGCGGAAAAGTAGATTTAGATAAAGCGACTGGAATGAATCTTTATGAGGCAGGTATTGGGTGGTTTCCTGCGATTTCAACAAAACTTTACTCTGCGCTTCAGAATGCTGATTACTATAAAAATATTATTAAACAAAACCCTTATTATGAGTCTCTTTCTGCTGAACAGAAACAAAGAATTATAGCATTATCTCCTGAACAGGTTATTGAGATGTATGAAAATGCGGATGACTATAAAGTTGTATTAGCGCTTCTATCTCCAGATTTTTTGAGAGAATTAGGTGACCCCGAAGGATCGATGGAAGAT
The DNA here is from genome assembly GCA_020692945.1 of Caldisericum sp. Classification (GTDB taxonomy): domain Bacteria; phylum Caldisericota; class Caldisericia; order Caldisericales; family Caldisericaceae; genus JAIMJY01. Next base: position 4,950 of record JAIMJY010000076.1, read on the forward strand.
ATAATTAAATCCAGGGAACATCGAGAAATCGCTTCATGTGAGGATGTAACCAAAGAAAGGAATCACATGAGCCTTCCGCCTTTGTCGCCTGATGTACTTCAATTTGTAGTGTCTTTTAAAGATAAAGAATGGCCACATTTACTGTTTTTCAATTTAGACAAGTCTCACTATGATGGCCACTGGCAAATTTTAGGATGGGGAACCAGTCCTTGAACTGGAAAAATAACTGAATGTTTCAAAAATTTAATGAAAAAGTTAGAACTTTTTTTTGGGTTTGCAAGTCTATAATCTTTTGGAACCTGCTGAAAAAACCTGTCCTGAACTCGTTTCAGGAGATTGCAGGTTACAGAG
>JAIMJY010000077.1:0-3750 GCA_020692945.1 Caldisericum sp.
AGCAAAAGCATTAGCAAAGATTATGTCTTCTTCATCGAACTGGTTTGCTCTTTCACCATCAATGTTTAATAGGGTAACTACTTCGTCATTAACTACTATGGGTAATCCAATCCACGAAAGAGGAGAATTGTCAACATCTATCCATCCAGGATAATCTCTTACATTAGGTATATAATTCAAACTTTTAGTAGATTTGATTACTGTAAGATTTTCACCGAACACTGGCTTTTTCATCTGTTTTTCGACCACGCTTGCTCTAGCATTGTCCAAGCCTTTTAGTGAAACAAAGTGCCAATCTTTCTGGGAGCCAGAAACATCTATCACTGATGATGAAGAGGCGTGAAACATCTGAAGAGCAACTTCAGCAATTTTCCAATAGGTTTGCTCAAAAGTCAAGGTAGATCTAATTTCATGTGACAACCTATGCAAAGTCATATATCTTTCGGCCGTCTCTTTGCTTGCGAAAGTCTCCTCAGTAGAAAGCTCAATTTGGGCAGTTTTCCTGAATATCTCGCCATAGCAGCCCACGCAGTATAGAAATATTTCTTTTTCCCGAGAGCCAAAAGGCCTTTTGGGTTTAAGAATAAAATAACTTTTTTCATTTCGATAGTCGACATTTTCAACTATTAAATTGCAAGGTTTGGAGAGAACGGCTTTTGTAAAAAGTTCTTTGTCTCTTGCCTCTTTGATATAGATGATGTTGACTCTTCCTTACCTAAAATTACAAAACCCACATTTTCAACTGGGAGAAGTTTGATAAATGTACCTGCGGCAATTCTTATCTTCTCCTCAATTGTGCTTTCCCTGAGCATTTCCACTATTGCACTGTTTATAGTTGTAGAAATATCTGCCCTTTTGACTAAATTATCCATATTTTTTAAAGAGACAAGTGCAAAAAGTTCAAATAGCAAAACAAGGGCAATAAAAATAAAAAGCAAGACATAGTAGGTGCTTGTTTGGGGGTCTTTAAATCTTAGAAAAAATATGGAACCGTATATCTTATAGTTAGAATAAAATATAAACCCAAAAACGAGTATATTCATCGAGAAAAGAATAATACTCGTTAAATTTTTATAAAGAAATCTTCTCCAGTTCCTCTTCGGTAGCAAACTCATCAATCTGAACAGCTTCCTCCAATACTTTTTTAATCACATCTTTGTTGTTGTTGCAAATATCAACGAGTTTAGGGTCAAATTGTGTACCGCTAAACTTCTTAAGTTCTGCAAAGGCTTCATCAACGCTCTTTATTCCCCTCCCTGGCCTTCCAAAAGTCATTGCATCTATGGCGTCTGCAACAGCAATAATTCTGCTTGAAATAGGGATTGCCTCACCTTGAAGCCCATCAGGATAACCAGTCCCGTCGTAAGTTTCATGGTGATAAAGGATTGCATCTGCCACCCCAGTGAACATTTTGAACTTAATAATTAGCTTTGCTCCTAACCCGGGGTGGTTTTTTATTTCAGTTAATTCTTCGTCCTCCAACTTTTCGCTTTTTCTGAGAATGCTTTCTTGAATGCCTATTTTCCCTATATCGTGAAGAAGTCCACCAATTTTTATTTTTGTCACCTCTTTTTCAGATAGATTCATTTTCTTTGCAATAATCTCTGAAAGCCTTGATACCCTGACAGAGTGGCCTGCTGTATAAGTGTCTTTTAGCTCAACCGTATTTATTAGAACTCGGAGCATGTCAACGAATCCCTGCCTTACCATGGAAACGTAGTTTTCCCCGGCGATAAAACCCGCGGCAAGGTTAACAAAAATTTCCGAGAGCCTAAGATCGTCCTTGTTAAAGGTACTGCCTCCAAGTTTCGTTTGAAGTATAACTCCCAGGAGGTCTCCTGCAAAAGCTATCGGGACAGCAAGTAGTGCGCTGTCTTCATCTGGCGTTCCTGGAACATGCTTTGCAAGCGTGCTTTTGTTGGCATTATTTAAGAACATTGCTTTTCTTTCTTTTGCAACGTAACCCGTAAAGCCTTCTCCCATTTTCATCTTTGCCTGCAAAAGCTGATTCTTATAAGGCCCGACTACATATGACGCTAAGAGAATATCTTCCTCCGGCACATATTTGAAGTAAGCAAATTCGTTTGAATGAGTGATGCTCTGAACTGTATCGCACACTTCTTTAATAAATTCTTCTTCATTACCAAGCTCATACATCTTCCTCGAAATGTGCCTCATTTCCTGAATAATGTAACGCTCTTTGGATTCATTTTTTCTTGATTGATACAAAACATACAGTGAAATACCCGTAGCGCAAATCAGAATCAACTCAAAAATTATCCTTAGCATTTTTATTCCTCCGTTACTCCTCTGTAATCCGAGATCATTTTCATCGGATTTATCTGCACTTCTTTTCAGCAGATTTAATCTTCTGTAACCCACGCTCTTCTTCAGTGGGTTATCTCTCTACCCCTTTGTAATCATAGTCTTCTAATTCTTCTGTAATCCGTGATCCTTTTCAACGGATTTATTAAACATTAAATCTAAAATGGACAATTTCTTTGTCCTTAACGATATATTTTTCGCCTTCAATTCTTAAAATGCCTTTTATTTTTGCTTCCTTAAATGAAAAATTTATGCTTTTGAAATTTTCGAACGAAATTACTTCGGCAGCAATAAACCCTCTTTCTATGTCCGAATGTATTTTACCTGCGACCCGCCGCGCATTCAAACCCTTCTCAAATAGCCATCCTCTAACTTCGTCTTCCCCAGTAGTATAAAAAACATTGTAGTGCATAAGTTCCATTGTTTTGTCGACAACCTCGGGTAGTGCAGGGCTTTTGAGTCCGTACGATTCCATGAATTCTTCCATCTCCTTGCCTTCCAGTTCCGATAAATCTTTTTCGAGACTAACGGGAAGAGCAATTATAAGAGTTTTCTTGTGATTTATTAAATTCAGGTTTACTCCTCTGAAACCTGCACTCCTTTTCAACAGGTTATCGGAAGTTCTGTTTACGATTTCTTCTCTTTTTTGAATGTTGTCATCCGATATGTTAATGACATAGAGAATTGGCTTAAGAGTGAAGAACTCAAAAGAGCGGATTGAATTTATCTCATCTTCGCTCAGTTCGAGGTTCCTGAGAGGACTTTCCTTGTTTAGTTCAGAAAGGCATGTGGAAAGTATCTTTTGCTCCAGCTCATTAGTGCTTGAACCTTTTTCTCTTGACAATCTTTCCAATCTTCTTTCTATGACTTCAATATCCATAAGGATAAGGTCTGAGTCAAAACTTAAAATTTGAGACTCAAAATCGTCCCTCGTAAATCCATCTACGACTTCAATGACGGTATCAACTTTTTTTATGGAGGAGAATATTTCGTTTCTTCTCTTTGCGTTTTCTGATCCTTTTGGCACGCCTGGTATATCCATGAAGTTAATCTCAGCGAACGTGGTCTTTTTGGGCTTAAAAAATCGTGAGAGTTCTTCAATATTTGGGTCGTAAACTTTTGCGTTCCCAATGTTCACCTTATCAAAAAAAATTGGAACGCTACTTCCAATAAGTGCTTTAAAGAGTGTCGTTTTCCCAGAAGATGGTAAACCCACTATGCCTGTTTTCAATTTTTCACCTCTTATTTATTTTACCACAATCTTTCATTTTTAGATTCTCTATCTTTTTCGTTTCTCGTACGCACTTTGTTTGACTTTCCTAATCTTTGAAGCCGAAGTCAACTTTTTCCACTGTCATTTCTTCTAAGATGCCATCAGCAAGTCCAAATCTTTGGCAGTAAAGATAACGCACACCTCATTGAATT
>JAIMJY010000077.1:3879-5210 GCA_020692945.1 Caldisericum sp.
ATTTTGGAAGTAATCCAAACTAACTGTATTAAAATTGTATCGTTTGGGACAAAATAAACTCCGAATGTAAAGGATAATAGTAAATCCACGCTCTTTATCAGCGGATTACAGAATATCAAATTCTACATAAGATAAGGAATTTTGAAAGGGTCAAATCTGTGAAAAAAAATGGTAGCGTAGCAGGGAGTTGAACCCTGGTCTGGGGATTGAGAGCCCCCTGAACTGACCGTTGTTCTACTACGCCATTGGCTGGGAGGGATGGATTCGAACCATCATTAGAGGATCCAGAGTCCCCTGTCCTACCATTAGACGACTTCCCAGTGCATAGTAACTTACTTCTCTCTAATTACCGATTACCTCAGGTAATTGTACAAAATTCGTTAAAAATTTCAACTCTTTTTAGGAGTTTCTTCCTCCTGAATCTCAACTCCCTTGCCTGTTAGTAAGTTTCTACCTTTTGATTTTGTTTCCTCAACGAAATCTTTTGTTTTCTCGCCGAATTCTTTTGCTTTCTCAGTAATTATCTCCCTTGTTTCCTCTCCAAATTCTTTTGCTTTTTCTGTAAGTATCTCCCTTGTTTCTTCCCCAGAGCGTGGTGCGTAAAGCACTCCTACTACAAATCCAACAAATACACCAATCAACAAACCACCCAAAAAACTACTGCCTCGATCTTCTGCCATTTTTATTTCCTCCTTTCAAAAATATTGCATTGAATATCTTGAAACCTTCAATACCTGCAATGACAAATTCGCTAACGGTAATTAAAGTGCCATAAAAAGACCGCTCCTTATTGTTACTTTTTTGCATGGAAACAAGAGGAAACAATGGAAGCAAATTGCCTGCAATTCCAATAGCATTGCCCGTTTTCTTTAAAGTATCTTTGAAAGAATCGGTTACTTCCGTTGTATTCTTCAGTGTGTTGTCTAATTCGTTGCTCAACAAACTGACCTTCTGTTCGAGAGTTTTAAGAAGAGATTGTGTGTCTTTTAGAGTATTCTCAAGCTCGTGCTTCATACCGAAAAGAAAAGCCAAGAGCAAAATAATAGAAGCAAAACCTTCTATGGCAAGCACCCACACAGCAATTGTAAGTGAAGTCATTTAAACCTCCTCTTCATTTCTTTGAGCTCACCTTCTCAGGTAAATTAAAGACCCCACATGAGCCGTGGCTTAGCAGAGTTCAGGAGTCCCGAAGGACAGGTGGGAACTTAAGCACATTAAAAGGAGCTGTTAAGCTTCGTATTATTGCACATCTATTCCCATTTAAATTGTGTTGGCTCGAATCCGCTAAGTTTTGCACGCACTCCGCAGGGACCTAAATATATTTTACCACT
>JAIMJY010000184.1 GCA_020692945.1 Caldisericum sp.
TAGAGTATTGAGAAGGGTCTTTTCGCCTCCTCAAATTTAAGATTGCCACGCTCACTTCATTTGCTCACGATGACAAATAGAAAAGCTGCCATTGCACACTCTCTTCCTTGCAAAGCAAGTGGCTCGAAGAGCCCGTAGCGATATCGTCTTTGTCTCTACAAAGGAGTATAGAGGGAATGTGTCCCTCTAACTGGACAAAGCAATCTCATTTTTTCCAAAGTGCAGTGCTACCCATAAAAGATGAAAATGTTGATATATGCCTAATGGGAAATATACTACATGGACTTGTCGTGAACAAAGCATTCGGAAGCACCTTAAAGGTAAACTTTCTATTGAAAAAACTTCACAATTATCAGATAAAAAGTTATTTGAGGCAGTAAAAAGAAACAAACTTATTTATTCAGGTCATCAAGGAAAAATTTCATTATTTAGTAACTTATTCAGCAGTTTTCCTATTCTTAACTCTTGAGGACAAAGATTTCATAAATTTTGACTGATTCATATCCTTATGATGGTAAATCGCCCAAATAAGTATTCTCATTTCATCTTTGCTAATTGTGAAAACGATTCTCACAGGAAAGCTTTTAGGGAAATTTCTATACTCGAACAGTAAAGGAGAAAAACCTATTAGCTTCAAATTATTCTTGGTTTGTTTCTCAATACCCGATAGAACCTTAACTTCTTGTAGATTAATAGCATTCTGGAGCTCAAGATTCTCGAGTTCATACAAGGCTTTTTCAAGCAAAATTCGAAATTTACTACTTCCCATGGAGAGGCGGTTAAACTCATCTGCTGCTTGTTTTGTAAGCTCTACTGCATAGCTTATTTCTTCTTCTTCGATTCCTCGATAACCTGCCTTGCTGTTAGGGTTTCTAGATTCTGTTTTTCCGCAGCTTTATTAATTCTCTTCTCTGTTTCCTCTCTAATATAGATTTCGAAAAGAAGTTCTTTAAATTTTTCATCTCCTATAAACTCATTGAGCATGTTTATGGGAATAAGCGCAGAAGAAACTTTGCCTCTCTTTATTATTATGTTGATTTTATCACTTTTTAGCTTGGCAAATTTTGCTCTTGCTTCTCTTGCAGACAATATCTCACCAATCTCAATCTTTTTAATCATAAATATTACCTCCTTTGTGCACACCTATATGCACACAAATTATAATTTCTTTTTATTATTTTGCAAGAGCCTGTATGGAGGCCTCTCACAAAAGTATGGAAATATTCGTAAGAGAAAAAGAGAACGAATACAATGAGT
>JAIMJY010000078.1 GCA_020692945.1 Caldisericum sp.
ATGTCTCCCTTTTCACAAACAGGGCAGAGCAATCCTTTTCCTTTAAATAGCGCGCCGCATTTTTTACATTTTTTAAATCCAGAAATCTCTCGCAGTTTTTGATTCACTTTATAGGACTCCAATAATTTGAAATACTTTTTCTTCAAGTTTTCCTCAACTTTTAGGCGCTCAACCATGCATTGAACCCATCGTAAGTCTTCTTTACCGAGTTGAATTAGTTGAGGGCTCTCGCCTTTAGCAGCATTGCTCTTTGGAATGCGAGTATTAAGAAGCCTGAATTTTAAGTCAGTTACAGGCGAATTCTCAACAGATTTTTTAATTTTTTCAAGAATTTCGCCTTTCATTAGTTCAAGCTCCCCTTTAAAAAGGGAACTCACAACTCCTATATAAAGTATGCCGTCCTTAAAATAAGTGGGCACGGTATACTGCGCAAGGACATCGCCTACTATTTCCTTCCACTTTAACACTGTAAGCGTTCCTTTGACTCTTACATACGCTTCTCTCTTTTTAAGAAGCGAATTAAGTGAATCTTTTATTCCTTTGTATTCGCTGTCTTTGCGAATATTTTCACCTTTCAAAGCATAATCACCTTCGATTCATCTACAATATTAGTCGGAATGACATTAAGTGATGTAGAGGTTATAATCGCCTGCTCGTTTTTCACGAGTGATAGTATTTTCTCTCTTCTTATTTCGTCAAGGTCTGTAAAAAAATCGTCAAGGAGGAGAACAGGTGATTTCCCAGTTTCTTTAAAAATGAGCTGGCTCTCTGCGAATTTAAAAGCAAATCCTATACTATATGCCTCGCCAAGCGAACTAAACTCTCGTGCTTCATTGCCGTTAAATAACACATTAATATCATCAAGATGAATACCGAATAGAGTACGCTTTTTTTTGATTTCCTCATCTACGAGAGATGCATTTGTTAGGTTGGCTAATTTTGAAGGCTCGTATCTTATTTCAATCTTGCCTTTTTCCCCTAAAACATCTGCAGAAATTTCCGATGCGGTTTTTTCTATTTTTTCCAGGGTAATTGTTCTCTTTTCTATAATTCGTTCTCCAACATCAATCATCTGTTCTGAGAGAGTATTTATAAGCATTTTGGAGGGTGCATTTTCCTTTAGATAAGAGTTTCTTCTTTCAAGAAGCGAATAATATCTTATCAACTCTTTGTAGTAATTTCTGTCTAAAAAAATTAGAGTGTGGTTTATAAATTCTCTCCGTTCTTCAGGACTTCCTGTAACCAAATCGACAAGAGCATAATTAAGAAAAAGCACCGGAAACTTTCCAATTATTTCTGAGAACCCCTTTACTTTTTTACCGCTGAGTTTTAATTCTTTTTTGAATTTTACTCGTTTAATCCTTTGTAATCCACGCTCCCTTTCAGTGGATTTATGACCGCTTTCACGGTTGCCAAAAAGGTAATCAACCGTATCTATTAAATCACGTTCTTTAAATTCAACTGAAACAAAAAAAAATTCCTCGTTAAACTGAATGCAATTAACAGTATGATTAGTGATGAAAGACTTTCCAGTTGATGCTAAATAAATAGAATCAAGAATTGAGGTTTTTCCTGAGCCGTTTTTTCCAACCAATAAATTGAAACCAGGAGAGAAACTAAAATTTCCCTCTTTTATTCTCCTAAAATTCGCAAATGAAGCTTTTTCAACTATCATTCAAAGGGTTTTTGCGGCATTATTACATAAACGTAAGAATTGTCATTTTTTCCTTTTATCATAACTGGATGAAGAGGACCATTAACTCCAAAAACAACAATACTATCAGGTACATGTTCGACTCCGCTAATTAATCTATCAGCATAAAATTGCAAAGAAATTTCGGCAGGGCTTACGCATTCAATTTTTTCCTTTCCTTCGCCTATTTCACTTGAAGCGGCTGCGACTTCAAGAAAACCGTTAGAGAACATGAGATTAATCCTTTCATTTCCTTTACTTGCAAGCACATTAACTCTTCGGAGTGCAGTAATTAAATCATCTTTATTTACATCTATTGAATATTCAACACTTTCAGGAATAACACTTTCATAAGCAGGGAATTTGCCGTTAATAAGAAGGCTTATAAGAGTAAGATTACTTAACCTAAATTCTATACCATTGTCATCAGAGACGACACCAATAAACTCCTCTTCTGTTTCAATTTTACTTAGGATATCAAGTGCTTTCCATGGAATAATAAAGCTTGATTCTGGAATAGTAGTAATTTGAGCCTTATTTACAGCAAGAGCTGTGCTGTCAGTTGCAGTAAAATTTAAGGTACCATCTTTATAATTAAAAAATATACCCTTAAACTCTTTTCTACTTTCTTCTTTCTTTGATGCTGCAAATATCGTGTTATCGATTAATTTTTTAAATGTTTTAATGTCAATTGTGAAGCTTGTGGTTTCTTTAATCTCAGGAAGGAGAGCAAAAGCTTCTGGATTATAACAATTTAAGTTATAAGAACTATTTTCTTGCTTAATTAAACCTCTTTTAGGAGTTATTTCAATCTCTGTATCTTTATTAGGTTCAAGTTTTATAATTATATCCCTGAGTAGAGCGAAAGGAAGCACGATCTCTTTAACTCCGTCACTTAAATCTAAAATTTCACCTTTAACTGAATGTTTCATTCCTTGTTCAAGGTTTGTTGCAATGAGAGTAATTTCTTCATTGGCTCTTATTAGAACGTTTTCTAAAATTGGTTCTACTGATTTTGATGATATAACTTTTCCAATATTGTTAAGTGCTTTTACTAAATCATTGTTTTTAAACTTTATCCTCATAATTCTCTCCTTTATTATTAATAATTTAATTAATTAAAGATCATAATACTAATAATAATGTTTGTTGATAATGTGTAATTAGCTTATTAAAGTTTATTATATATAGTTTTACTGCTGTTGATAATCCTGTTAAAAACTGTGAGAACGTATACACATATTCTACAGTGTTTAACTTATCCACAAAAAGCACCCCATTATCCACAGACTTTTCCACAACCCTTATTCTTCTGGAATCTGATGAAAAAGAGCTCAAATTTACTCTTCTGTAACCTGCGCTTTTTGTGAGTAGGTTACAAAGAAGTAAACCTGTATTCTTCTTCACGGATTATTCCTTTAATTTATTGATAACTTCATCAATTAGCGCATGCATAGTTTCGGTTTTTTTTACTTCTTCTTTGATTTTTGAGCATGAGTACATTACTGTGGTATGATCTCTACCTCCAAAAGCATCACCTATAGCCGGAAGAGATTGGTCAGTTAATTCTCTTGATAAGTACATCGCTATTTGTCGTGGCATCACAATATCCTGAGAACGTTTTTTGTCAGTGAGGTCTTGCACTCCTATGTTAAAATACTCTGCAACAACTTTTTGTATCCTTTCAATTGTGATTGGCGCTTTCCCTTGTTTTATGATGTCTAATAGGGCTTTTTCTGCAAATGGAAGCGTTATTTCCTCATTAGAAAGGGATGCTTTTGCTACGAGTCTTATGAGTGCTCCCTCAAGTTCTCTTATGTTGGAAAAAATATTTTTTGCAACATAAAAAAGTACATCATCTCCAATTGCTATTTCTTCGAATTCAGCTTTTTTCTTTAAAATAGCTACTCTTGTCTCAAAATCCGGTGGCTGAATATCTGCAACAAGCCCCCACTCAAAGCGAGTTGTAAGTCGCTCTTGCAGTGTTGCTATGTCTTTTGGAGGGCAATCGGATGTTATTACAATTTGCTTTCCTGCATCATGAAGCGCATTAAAAGTATGGAAAAACTCTTCTTGTGTTCTCTCTTTTCCGGCAAGGAACTGTACATCGTCAATAAGAAGCACATCCACTAACCTATATTTTTTATGGAAATTGTCAATGAGATCTCCGTTACTGTGAGCGTTTTGTATTGCGTATATAACTTCGTTGGTAAACTTCTCTGTGGTTGTGTATGTTATTTTTAGGGATGGATTTTTAATTAAAAGATAGTGAGCTATTGCTTGAAGAAGGTGCGTTTTTCCGAGCCCAACATCGCCGTATATATAGAGGGGATTATATACTCTGCCAGGATTATTTGCAACTGCTTGGCTTGCTGCATAAGCTAGTCGATTTCCATTTCCGACAACAAAATAGTCAAAAGTGTAGTGTCGGTTGAGTGCAAGGTCGTTTATTATAATACGCTCTGTTGGCTCAGGTGGTTTTTCCTCGATGACAAAGTTAACTTTTATCTTTGAATTTTTTATTTCAGAAAGCGTGTTTTCGATGAGCGACAGGTATTTCGTTTCTAGCCAGTCACGCACAAATTCAGAGCTAACTTTAATAACGACCTCTGAATCGTTTTCTGAACCCAGGATTACAGGCTTAAACCATGTTTCAAAAGTCGGCTTGCTTAGTTGCCCTTTCATTATTACCAGTGCTTTTTCCCAACTATTCATGTTCCACCTTTTCTTTTTTAATTATACCTAAATTTCAGTTTTTATATACAAGTCAATTTTATCATAATATCTGCAAAAATGACAAAAACAAAAAAATTATTCGCAAAGACAGCGAATACAAAGGAATAAAACCTGAAATCTTCGCGAGTAGGTTCATACTCCTTTGTAACCTGCACTTCTTTTCAGCAGGTTATTTGCTTCAAAAAAATGTTCGATATAATCTGTTTAAGAAGAGTACAGATTGCAGAGGAGTAAATCTGTTTAAGAAGAGTACAGATTGCAGAGGAGTAAATCTGTTTAAGAAGAGTACAGAAGATTAAACGTGAGCGATAAGCCTTAACTACAACGAATACAAAAGAGTGAAGGAAGTATAAGTTTTTTTTCCTTGTTTCGTTCATCTAAGATATTATTTCTATTTTTATTTAACTCTCTTGCGATTTTTACAAGATTGTCTTTCGTGAATATCTTTTCTTTCTCCGAGCTTAAAACAGCCCCTTCGATTTCCTCTGTTCTCAAAGAGGTGTTGTCGCAGGCGCTCACTCCGATGTTATTTCTCGTGCTGCACCTGTAATATCTGCTTTCGTAAAACTTGTCGTCCCTTCTTTTTGAAGCCATGCAGAATACATAATTGCTTCCGCAGATGCCGCACTTTAACAACCCCGACATTATGTGCGGGTTGCCTATCGATTTTTGGTTATACCTTT
>JAIMJY010000079.1 GCA_020692945.1 Caldisericum sp.
CATCCTTGTGCTTTGGTTCAAACATGGAGAAAATAATAAAAGAGATGCAGTATTTGTGGCATTTTCAGTTGGAATTGCACTGTTGCTTGGCTACTTGACTAAGAGTTTTTATTACCATCCGCGTCCTTTCGCAATTGGGTTGGGAGTGGACTTAGTCTCGGATTCCCCAAGCTCTTCATTTCCGAGTGACCATACAACGAGTATGTTTGCTTTAAGCTTAGCATTGCATTTTCTTAGAAGATATAGACTAAGTATTATTTCATTTGTACTTGCTTTTTTGGTTGGATTCTCAAGGATTTTTATTGGCGTGCATTTTCCTTTTGACATTTTGGGTGGAATAGCATTTGGAGCAATTGGTGCTTTGGTTGCCTTGTTGATTGCACCGCATTTATATCCTCTAATAGATAAATTCATGAAACCTCAAGCAAGAGCCACGTGTAAAAAAATAAGTTGATGTTATAATACTTAAGGAGACTAAAATGCGCATTATTGTTATTGAGGATGAGAAATCTTTATCGGACGCAATTTGTGAAGGCTTAAGGGACAATTATTTTGCCGTTGACCAGGCGTTCGATGGCCGTGAAGGGCTAAGTAAAATCGAAGTAGAGGAAGCGTACGACATTTTAATTCTTGATATAATGCTTCCAAAGATTGACGGAGTTACTCTCCTTAAAAATATCAGAGAAAAGGGTTATAAAATGCCTGTGCTTATGCTCACAGCAAAGAGTGGTATTGACGATAAAGTGGAAAGCTTCAGTTTAGGTGCAGACGATTACCTCACAAAACCATTTGATTTTCGTGAACTTCTTGCAAGAGTGCGAGCACTTTTAAGAAGGGAAAAAGAGGACAAGAAAGCCTTAATTGAAATATATGATCTCGCAATTGATACGAATAAGAATATTGTGAAAAGAGGTGGAAAGGTAATTCAGCTTACCAAGAAGGAGTATCAAATCGTTGTTTACCTTACAATGAACAGGGGAAGAGTTGTAACAAAGGTAGAGCTTGAAAATCATCTTTGGGACGAGAGTGCATCTCTTTGGTCTGACACACTTCGTTCCCATATTAAAAATTTGAGAAAGAAGATAGACAATAGTTTTGAGAAAAAACTTATAAAAACTATTCCAGGTATAGGTTATGAAATTAACGCTGATTGACAAAAACTTAAATAAGATAAAATTAAAACTTGCAATTCAGTACTCTCTTATGGTACTTCTTATAGTTATTTCTTTAATGTCTTTATTTTATTTTGTTTACTCAAACACGCTTTACAAAAATTTTGACGCAAACATCTCTAACAGAGCTCTTTCAATTTCCTCAATGCTCTCAAGCGAAGAGGAACTTAACATCGAAACTCTCGATTCTCTAAACTTATCACAAAACCCTTTCCAGAACCAAGAAGAAATAATCCAAATAATCGACAAAAATGGCAAAGTTTTATTTTCAGCAGGCGATTTGAAACTTATAAATATTAATCCTGAAACGGAGGGGTTATCTACTGGTCAGTACATGGAGGAAGTTAACAATCAGGAAACCTTTAAACCCATAAGGATATACACAACAAGAATTGGTACGACTTCTTATTTTGTTCGAGTTGGGAGAACCTATGAGAACATGAATGAATCTCTTGAAAATATTATCGTTTCTTTCCTAATAGTTATTCCTTTTGTCGTTTTTATAACAGGTTTTGCTTCATACGGGTTTGCTACCTTCGCTATAAAGCCCTTCGAGGAATCATACAGGAAGCTCGAGCAATTCACAGGGGATGCTTCACATGAACTTAAAACACCCCTTTCAACAATTAAAGCAAATATAGATGTAGCCTTATCAAAAAACATTGATAGTACTCCTTACTACACAAAGAAACTTGCTATTATAAACGACTCAGTAGAGAGGATGTCTAAAATCATTACAAATATGCTCTACATTTCAAGGCTGGATTCAGGCATTTTAGAGTTAACGAAAGAGAAAATAAAAGTGTTTTCAATGCTTGAGGAAGTGAAAGATAAATTCATGGATGCTGCTTTGCAAAAAAATGTACAAATTCAAATTGAGGGAGAAAGAAATATTGAAGTAACATCCAATAAAGCAGCTCTCTTCGAGATTTTAAGCATCCTTATAGAGAATGCAATTAATTTCAACAAAATACAGGGATCGGTAAACATTGGCGTACAATCCCTAGATAAATGGTTTGAAATATATGTGGCTGATACAGGTATTGGCATATCCAGAGAAGATTTGCCACATGTCTTTGACAGGTTCTACAGAGGAGAAAAATCCCGTTCAAGAGAAACAGGCGGTTCGGGATTGGGACTTTCAATTGCATCTAATCTTACTGGATCAATCGGCGCTAGAATTGAAGCAAAAAGCAAAGAAGGATTTGGCTCAACATTCACAATATTTATTCCAAAATGAGGAAAGAAGAGAAATGGGTAAATTGAAAGGACTTTCTACGGTTGAAGCAAATGAACTATTGAAAAAGTACGGCTTTAATGAAATCGTCGAGAAAAAAGAAAACCCTCTTATTGATTTTCTAAAGAGATTTACGGGCTTAACAGCATATGTGATTGAAGCATCGTTAATAATTTCCCTCTTACTCAAGCGCTACATTGATTCAGGAGTTATGTTCGCTTTGCTCCTTTTGAATGCAGTTTTAGGTTTTACTCAAGAATTCAAGGCATCAAAAGCAATTGAATCTCTAAAAAAGAGGTTATCAATTAGGGTGAGAGTATTAAGAGACGGCGTTTGGAAAGAACTTTCTTCAAAGGAGGTTGTACCAAATGATATTATTAAAACCTCTATGGGAGATATAGTACCAGCGGATGCAGAGATTTTGGAAGGAAACCTCCTCATAGACCAATCGGTACTCACCGGTGAATCTTTAGCTCAGGAAAAGAGCGTCCATGATAAAATTTTTTCAGGGAGCCTTGTCACAAGAGGAGATGCAATTTGTGTTGTTACAGCAACAGGAAGTAAAACCTATTTTGGAAAAACAGCTGAACTTATAGAGAAAGCACACCCAAAGCTTATCATTGAAGAAATAACAATGAGCGTAACGAAAGGGCTTTTGGTTGTTGACGCAATTTTCATTTCTGCAGTACTTTTGAAATTCATTATTTTGAAAACTCCGTTGTCAGAAACACTTCCAATCATTTTAACCCTTCTTATTGCCTCAATCCCTGTGGCACTTCCTGCAATGACTGTTCTTGCACTTTCTTTAGGTTCTCTTGAGCTTGCAAACAAAGGTGTGCTGGTAAGAAAACTCGATGGCATTGAGAACAGTGCAATGATGGATGTCCTCTGCCTTGATAAGACTGGCACAATCACAGAAAACAAAATAAGGATTTCCGATGTTGTTTCAGTGGAAACTTTTTACTTAGAGAGTGACATATTGGAACTTGCACTTCTTGCTTCAGACCCAGTTACAAAAGACCCAATTGATTCCGCTGTAATTGATTTCGCAAAGGGAAAAGTTCAAGGTAGGTTCAAGCTTGTCAAATTCTATCCGTTTGACCCTGACAAAAAAATGTCTAAAGCCGATGTAAGCAAAGACGGAAATAATTTCGTGGTGATGAAGGGAGCTCCGCAGGTCCTCATAGCAATTGCTTCAAATGATAAGGATAAAGTAGTTAAAATTGTTGAGGATTTTGCGCATGATGGAAAAAGAAGCCTTGGTGTTTCGGTTGAGAAAGATGGTCAAATACATTTTGTTGGTTTACTGACTTTTTTTGATTATCCAAGAAGTGATTCAAAGGATTTTATATCACAGATTAAGAGCATGGGTCTTTCAGTAAAAATGGTTACAGGCGACAATACCCTCATTGCAAAATCTGTTGCAAAGAGTGTTGAAATTGGTAAAAACGTTTTAAGTATCCACGATTGGAATAGCGGCGCAAATATTGAGCCTGAAAACATCGACGTTTTCGCTGAGGTTGTGCCTGAGGACAAGTTTAATATTGTGAATTTGTATCAATCCCGATCTCATGTTGTTGGCATGACGGGGGATGGCGCAAACGATGCTCCTGCTCTCAAAAAGGCAGACTTAGGCATCGCTGTGAGTAACTCCCTTGATATAGCACAGCAATCAGCAAAGATAATGCTCACACGTCCTGGGCTTTCAAACATAGTTGATCTCATTAACACTGGAAGGCAAATTTATCGAAGGATTGTTTTGTGGGTGATAAATAAGGTTGTAAAAACGTTCCAAATTGTATTCTTTGTTTCGATTGCAACATTAATTTTAGGTAAACCGATAATAACTCCTGTAGAGATGATTTTAATGCTTTTCTTATACGACTTTGTAACGATGTCAATTGCAACTGATAATGTAAAGGCCTCTAACAAACCTGAAAAATGGAACCTAAGAAAACTCATCACGCTTTCTTTGATCTTTGGTTCATTAAAAATTCTCGAACTTTTTCTTGCAATGTATTTAGCTTTTAGATACTTGAACATCCCCTTTAACCAGATGCAAACACTAATGTTTTACATGCTTCTTGTTTCAGGCCTTTTAAACATTCTGAATTTCAGAGAGGAAAGATTTTTCTCTATTTCTAAGCCGAGCAACACACTCATTTTTGCAATATTCCTAGATATTATTGTTGCAACAGCAATTGTATCACTTGGGATATTTGTTCCAAAAATTCCTTTTGTACACATCCTTATTGCACTTGCATACATATTTGTTGTAACTTTGACCTTTACAGATTTGATTAAAATCATCGTCTATAAGAAAATAAAGGTATAACTGCTTAAATTATATTATTTGCTAAGACACTTCTTTTAGGTAGAAAAAGAACCGTTCTTTGATATTGGAGAAGATTATCCATACATTGAAAAAGTTAAACTCCTCAAACAGCTCGGCATAGTGAAAGGCGACGGCAAGGGATACCTCAAGCCTCACGAATTCATAACATGAGAAGAGGCAATGCTAATCGCTTATAGGATAATAAAAACACTTCGGAACTGAACTAATTCATCCATATCCTTACTCTGGCTCTCTCGGAGTAACCTTTTGGAGCGTTTTTTATCTGTAGAGAAGAATTTTACGAATATCTCATAAGTCAAATGTTTAGAAAAACATATATTTTGAATG
>JAIMJY010000007.1 GCA_020692945.1 Caldisericum sp.
GACAGAAATCAAAAATTTGTTAATCTATATAGGAATAACTTTAAGGAGGTATTTAATGCCAATTTTAAAAGCATCAAAAAAGTCTGTTAGACAAGACATGAAGAAAAGGGCAATGAATGAATATTTTGAAAGTGCTCTCGAGAAAGCAATGGATTTTGCAAAGAAAAGTAACTACTCTGAAGAAAAAGTAAGAGAAGCTATAAAAATAATTGACAAGCTAGAGGCAAAAGGACTTCTACATAGGAACACTGCTTCAAGAAAAAAGTCTGGTTTAATGAAGAAGCTTTCTAACTTAAATAAAAGCGAAGAAGTTAAAAGTTAAGCTGATTCTATAAAGAGTTTGATTGCGAAGGGGAGTTCTATTTCCCCTTTTTTTGTTTTGATATCAATGTCTTCGAGAGACTTAAACTTGTCAAATAGTTCCTCGAAAGAATATTTTTCGATGCTCTTTGCTATTTTCGAAACAATGTACTTTGGTAAGTTTTGTTTGTGTATTTTTTGAAGGTAGATTGATATTTCTTCAGAATTTTTAGTCCCCTTAATTACAAAATCCTTAATAAAAAGCATTTGCGATAAGTTCTTCATGGCTTGAGAAAGAATTACATTCTCGGGGGTTGGTTTGCTGGAGTGAGTCATTTTTTCATAGAGTTTTAGAGCCTCTTCTCTATTTTTCGTTAACATTGAATCAATAAGAACATATATGTCCTGCACAGGCACATTTTCAACTACATTTTCAACATCTTTCTTTTCAATTTTAACTCTTTTTCCGACAAAAAGAGATAGTTTCTTGATCTCTAACTCAGTCACTTGAAAGTCTCCATCTAATCTTGAAATAATTTCAGAAATGGCCTCTTTCGAAATTTCATGTCCTTCACTTTTTACTTTAACTACAATCCAATCTTCCATCATCTTATCGGTGATAGAATAATCATCAACAATCATAGTATCTTTCTCGGGAGTAAGCGGTAAACTCTCAGAATTAGCAATTACTATGAGCACTGCAAAGTCAGGAACCTTTGTTGCAATGGCTTTTTTAAGAACTTGCTTTGGTACTTCTTGAGCGTTTGATAGGATAATTACTTTCTTTTTCCCAAACGGCGGACAACTTATAGCTAATTCAAAATCATTCAAAGAAAAAGTATCTCCATTAATAGTAATTGTATCAAAAGCTTCAAATGTTTCTTCAAGAGCTTTTTCTTTTATCTTGTTTTCAATTTGTTTTTTTAGATAGTCATTTCCTTCCATAAGTAGGAAATACACCCTATGGAGAGGTTTCTTTGCGTCATTGAGCTCGTTAATAATATCTAAAGCTTTTGAAGTGCTGCCTTGTTTCATGGATAAATTTTTTCAAGCAAACGGGGAAAAGGGATGGTTTCTCTTACATGTGGGAGTTTTGCTATCCACGCCAAAGTCCTTTCAAGCCCAATTCCAAAACCTCCGTGAGGAACGCTTCCATAACGTCTCAAATCAAGATACCATTTATAGTCATCTACAGAAAGCTTGTTATCCTTCATTCTCTTTAATAAAAGATCGTAATCATTTATCCTTTGACTGCCTCCAATAATTTCTCCATATCCCTCTGGAGCGAGAAGGTCCGCCGCTAAAACAGTTTCAGGGTCGCCAGGGTCTGGTTGCATGTAAAATGCTTTTATGGATGCAGGAAAATGGTGTACAAAAACAGGCCTCTCAAATTCCTCAGCCAGCAAAGTTTCATCGTCTGCTCCAAAATCATCTCCAAAATGAATGTCTTTACCCTTTTTTCTGAGTAGTCCAATCGCATCTCTATAATGCAATCTTGGGAAAGGCGTATCTATTTTTTGAAGTGGCTTTACGTCTCTTTCAATTATTTCAAATTCATTCCTATAATTTGCCAATATGTACTTTACAACATAAGTAACCATATCTTCCTGGAGCTTCAGATTTTCTTCAAACGTTATGTAAGCAACTTCCGGCTCAAGCATCCAAAATTCCATAAGATGCCTTCTCGTTTTTGACTTTTCGGCTCTGAATGTAGGACCAAAACAATAAACTTTGCCAAGAGCCATACATGCTGCTTCCATATAAAGTTGACCGCTCTGGGAAAGGAACGCTGGGGTGCCAAAATAATCTGTTTCAAATAGAGTTGTCGAGCCCTCGCAAGCATTTGGGGTAAGGATGGGCGCGTCAACAAGAGTAAAGCTTTTAGAGTCAAAAAAATCTCTTAAGGATTTTTCAATACCAGATCGAATTCTTAAAATTGCCCATTGTCTCTTAGATCTCAGCCATAGGTGTCTGTTATCCATTAAAAAACCAACGCCATGCTCCTTTGGAGAAATGGGGTAATTCTCTGTTTGTTGAAGTATGTTTAGGTCATTTACAATAATTTCATACCCTCCAGGGGCTCTCTTTTCTTCGTGTATAATTCCACGCATTGTTAAAGAAGATTCCTGAGGAAGCTTCTTAGCGTTATTAAACACTTCTTCGCTCACATCACTTTTAGAAGCAACCACTTGCATTAGCCCAGTGCCATCTCTTATAATCATAAAAAGTATTTTTCCGCTTGACCTACTGTTGTAGAGCCAGCCTTTGACTTCGACTTCTTGTCCTACAAAATTCTTAGCTTCCTCAATATACATCCAATCCTCCCTATTAACTGTTTTCTTGTCTACATTTTAAACACATTGGGTACAGTGGGATTGAAGCAATTACTGTGTCCTGGATAATCTCGTCTGTATTAAAAATATTTCTCTCAAAAGCAAATCTATTTAGATCGCTAAAACCTAATTCTTTACCCAAGAAAACTCGTATCCGCTCCTTGGGAAAATAGGTTTCATCAAGTTCTATCTCAACACTTTCTACAAACTTTTCAAGGCACCTCACGCGGACTAGGAAAACTTTTGCGCTTATATGGCCTTCAAGTTGGATTTCTTTCCTACTATTTAGAGAAACCTTTCCAGTAAATTCTACTGGGGAGGAGAGTTCAACATCGTTGGGCAAGTCCATTTTATCTATTCTCTCATTTACATTTTAATCCGTTGTAACCCACGCTCTTCTTCAGTGGGTTATTTGCTTCTCATTAAGGATTTTCTTCATTGGGATTTTCATTTTTTAGTGCATCTTTTCCTTCGCTAATCAACAATTTAGTTTTGTCAACAACTGTTTCAACTCTATCTAAAAGCTTAAGTACATACTCGTCAGCATCTTCCCTTATCATGTTAGCTTCATCTTGAGCGGTTTTTATAATTTTTTGTCTTTCTACCTCAGCTTCTTTTATTATATGAGAATCAGCCAACAGTTCTTTCTCTTTTTCCTTCGCTTTATCTATGATCTCTTGGCCTTCAAAACTAGACTGTTTGAGAATTTCTTCTGTCTTCTTTTGAACAAGAAAAGCTTCTTTAACTTCTTCAGGCAAAATCATCTCAATTTTGTTAATCGACATCAGGAAATCTTCCCTATCAATTGTTACATACTTGGAAAAAGGAACCTTCCTTGCCTCAGAAAGGAGTGTTTTGAGCTTTTCCAACTCATCAATAACAGTTGTTCCCATTAATGACCTCTTAATTTGTCGAGCAATTTTAATTTAACGCATTCTGACACAAAGAGAGAAACGTCACCGCCATTTATAACAATTTCTTTTATCAAACTTGAGCTTAGAAAAATTTGTTCTTTATCCCCCATTATAAAGATAGTTTCTATATTGCTTAAAAGTTCTCTATTCATGAGGGCCATTTGCAATTCGTAATCAAAATCGGATACAGTTCTTAATCCTCGCAAAACAAAATGCAAATCATTCTTCTTAAGGTAATCTGTCAAAAGGCCTTTTAAAGGTTTCACTGAAACATTCCTTAAGTTTTTCAAACTGCATCTTACAAGTTTCAATCTTTCGTCAAGTGTAAGAAAAGTGTTTTTCTCTCTTCGTTCCGCTACAAGAACGGTTATCTTATCAAAAATAAGAATTCCTCGCTTGATCAGCTCGATGTGCCCCTTTGTTATCGGATCAAAGGTTCCAGGATATATAGCAATTTTTTCCATACTTAAGTATATATATTTTAATGAATGTTTGCAAATTTATCACGAAAATGTAAAATAATAAGTATGAAAAAAGATAGAGCTAAGTTTTATTTGGTACTGGTAGGTTTATTCATATTTGTTTTAGCGAGTAATGGTTGTAAAAAAGTTATAAGCGAAACTATAGTGATTGTACCTTCTGTAGAAGGACTAAAGTTGAGCGATGCTGAGAATGTACTCGCACAAACAAACTTAACGTTAGAAGTAAGTAGCTCTGAATTTAGTGATTCAGTCCAGGTCGACCATATAATTTCTCAAGATCCACTTGCGCAAAGCTCAGTAAAAAGCGGAAGCATTATAAAAGTCGTTATTAGTAATGGATCCTCTCGAGTGATTGTTCCCGATTTAGCGCAGAAAAAGTTTGATGAAGCTACAATAATCTTGAAAAATTTGGGCCTGCACATCGCTGATATTTCTGAAGTAGAAAATGATCTTCCTCCTGGCACAATTGTTTCCCAAAAACCTCTTGCAAACACGTATGTATCTCCGAATACGGGAATAAAAGTCACCGTTAGCTTAGGAATATTCATAATAATTCCAGACTTGATTGGATTGAATATAAACGATGCAAAGGATAAAATAGAAAAAGCGGGTCTTGCATTGTACAAAACGATTGAAATGGATGTTGGACCGAATATTCCCTCAGGAATCGTTCTATACCAGTATCCGATGCCAGACCAAAAGGTAAATCAGGGTGCTCAAATTACATTGAAGGTGTCAAAATGAAATTTATAGTTGCCCCTTCAATTTTTTCTTCGGATTTTTTTAGGCTGAGTGAGGAAATTTCAAAAGTTGAATCAATTAAAGATTCATGGTTACATATAGACATAATGGATGGGAACTTTGTTCCTCAAATTTCTTTTGGCAGTGCTATTACAAAAACTATAAGAAAACATACCGACAAAGTTATCGACGTGCACCTAATGGTAAAAAATTTAGAAAGAGAAATAGAGTTATTCAGTGAGACGGGGGCCAACTACATCACCTTTCATTCTGAAGAAACTCACTTCCCTTTAAGAATGATTAAAAAGATTAAGAGTTATGGCATCAAGGCAGGCATTTCTATAAACCCTTTCACTAAACTTGATTATGTTGATTTTATACTTCCTTATATTGATCTTCTACTTATCATGAGTGTTGAGCCTGGTTTTTCAGGTCAAAAATTTATAACCGAGACAAAAAATAAAATAGAAAAAGCAAAATTTATTCGACGAGATAAAGGGCTCAATTTTCTCATATCGGTTGACGGAGGAGTTTGTGAGGAGAACGCCTTGCAGATTATTGAAGCTGGAGCAGATATTCTTGTAATGGGCAGCTATTTCTTTAAAAACAACTTCGAGGAAATAAAGACTTTCATAGAAACGTTAAGAAAAAAGCTAACTAAGTGAACAGAGGAGTCAGTTAGTTAGTCTGCCACTAAATACTGTCTGACTTTTTCAAGGATTGTTCTTTTAGAAACCGCACCCACAATTGCTTCGGCAACTGATCCATTAACGAAAATTGCCAAAGTGGGTATGCTCATGATACCGTATTGTGCAGCAAGGCTAGGGTTATCATCAATGTTAACCCTATCTACTTTTAATTTTCCTTTAAGCTCTTCCTCTAAGCCTAAAACATATGGTTCCACCATCTTGCAAGGCATACACCACTCGGCCCAGAAATCTACAAGTACTGGCAATGTAGATTCGATAACTTCTTTCTTAAAATTAGTTTCTGAAATTTCCATTGTTCACCTCATTCATTTAATAAATTATCAATTTCGTCGCCTATAACCGTTTCCATATTTGGGTCATAACCAATAATTGATTTTGCAATTTTTCCATTCTTGTCAATTATGAAGAACCTCGGGATACTAGAAACTCCATAAAGAGAACTGACCGTACTGTTAGAATCATTGACTACAAGGTAATCCATTCCATTTTCTTTTATGAAGCTTGGAACATTTCCTGCTGTCGAAGAGTCATCGACGCTTATTCCCAAAACTAACACTCCCTTTTCTTTGTACTTATTGTAAATTGCTTCAACATGAGGTATTGTCATTTTACAAGGTCCACACCATGTTGCCCAAAAATCAATAAGAACGACTCTATCTTTCAGATTGGATAATTTAACAACACTGCCGCCTGTATCCTTCCAAGAAAAATCTGGAGCAGGTTCTCTTCCGTTTTTAGTTGTGCAACCAGCTAAAGAAACAAACAAAATTACAACTAAGGCTAAAAGGATGATTTTCTTCTTCATATAAACTCCTTATCTTTTAATTGTATTATATCTAAAAATTACTAATATGTCAAGTAATGGTTTTTACTTTATATTGACTTATTAATTTTTCAATCTCTTTAATATCAGCTTTTCCGTTTCCAAATCTCCACTTATTATAAATCTGTATAATTTCAAAAATCTCCTCCTCTGTGGTTTTTCTGTAATAGAATTCTAAAAGAGTTTCGCTTCCGAACCTGTCAGTGCCAATAAGAGAAAGTATTAGTGATAGAAGACTTTTTTTATTATTCTTTTTATTCTTAATAGCAAAAAAGGCAATAGAGATAATTAATAGCAGCAAAATAAAAGACTTAAGGTTATTTTTTAAAAAATCAAACCCTCTACGGACGAATAATTCTCCATAGGAGAAAATGTTTCCTATTTTTGACATCAATGAAAACTGTGTAGACAGATTGTAAGTAATAATATTTCTATACCAGCTCATTCTTACGCTATCAATAAGCTGACTAATCATATTAAAAGGTTGAGTAGCCTGAGGAGGTGTGGGATCAACTCTTTGCCACTTTGAGTTGCTATAAATCTCTGCCCAGGTATGCGCATCTCTACCCCTAACTAAAAAATAAGGACCATTTTCATTACGCTCAGAAGTTACAAATCCAGAAACCAGCCTTGCGGGTATATCGGAGGCTCTTGCCATTAGAACAAATGCTGTTGCAAAGTGTTCGCAATACCCTTTTCCTCCGTTAATTACAAAGTCCTCAATTGAAGTTTTATCTGGTTCAAGGGAATAAGTACAGTGTGAATTTAAATAATTCAGTAAACCGTAGATTTTTTCAGTTTCCGACTTTCCATAAGTAATGCCATTCATTAGTTTCTTAAAGTCTTCTGAAAGAGGAGGCAATTGAAGGTAGCTCAGTCGTTCGAAGTTACTGAGTTTGGTCATTTGATTATCATTTATATCACTAAAAACATCATATTTAATTGTCCGATAGAAAACTGCGTCGGTAAAAAAATCACCTTGGGAATCTTGAAATAAATAATTGAAATCTCCTCTTATAGCTTTTATTCTATCGATTCCAAAGAGAACATTTGTACCTGTAGGTTCCAAGTAAACGGTTGAAGCTTTAAGCCCGTCTTTTGATCCAAACATATAGTCGGAGTTTGGGTAAATTTTTTCTAATTGAGGTTCTTTTATCCATTGCTTTCCATTGAACTTTACATATCTCAAACCAGTTATATAAATAGGTGAGGCGTTTAAAGGAGTTTCAATTCTCATGATAATAGTAGCGTCAAGATTGACTTTAGAATCACTAATTTGTACTGTATCATTAAAACCTGATTTATTTGCATAAAGAAGCGAATTCCCATGTAAAAAGCCAAAAGATAATCTGGGTATAGCAAAAAAAATTACGAAAGAGAGACTAAAAGCAATGAATGATAAAACTATCAACTTTTGTAAAAACGTCCTTAAATCTATTTCAAAGTTTTTGAAATTTGCGAGAATTAGCATCAGAGCTCCTAAGACAAATACCGCGAAAAGCAAAATAGCAAACGCAATAGATATCGTTTGGACTGATGAAAGTATCATAATAACAAAGCCTACGATGAAAATTTCGTAGTAATCTATCCTCTCTTTTGGGAGAATAAATTTCGCTATTTGGATTACTACCAGTAGGTCAGCCAACATATAAAATACGTCGATGGAAAGAATCATCGAAGAAATAAAAAACAATAAAGGGATGACTTCAATAAGGGATCTTAAAATTTTATTTATCTCCTTGCCTTCTAAGAAAAAACTTAGAATAATCAGAGGGATAAAAAAAACAAAATGGTTATTTGCAAGCATGAGGGCTGAAACATTAGATAAAATATAGAGTAAAGTAATTAATGACTTCTTACTCTTCTGCAAATTTGACATCTCTGTAAGTAATAGCTCTTTTACGAGGCAAAGAAACACTTGAATCTTTAAGTGACAGCTTCGTTAAGAAAGATAGAATGTTTATTAAGTTGCTAAAAGAGTTTCCTAATTCGAAGTTTTCAGAGTTTGATGAAAGTGAAAAATCATACCCGCTTATGAATGATTTGTAAACGCATGAAGCAATTTTAATAATCGCTATTTCAAATTCCTCTTCATTGCAATAAGCAAGTTTCGAATTATCCACAAAGAAATTAAAGGATTTAGAAACTTCTTTTTCTCCCTCGATAATCTTTTCAACACCAGTCCGTGCACTCAACTTCCAAGAAATTTTTCTCTTATCATCTCCTTCTTTATAGTCTGCTGAAGAAAAAAATTCATTACTCTCACCCTTCATCTGTTTAAAATCATCAGGGCTTTCAAGATCTTGGTTTTCAAAGATTACATTCTTTATCTCTGGAAAAACTAAAATAGGAACATCATTGGTATTTAATAAAACCTTACGCTCAAAAAAATAAAACGGGAAGTAGGATTTTACAAAAACGTTGTGCAATTTGTATAACCCTCTGCGTTTAAAGTTTAAATTAACAATATTTCTCGCAGAGACAAGGGGTTGTATTGAAATAAATTCAGAAACAAAATATTCACTTTCTACTTTTAACAAAAATTTGGAAGTTTTACTTTTATTTTCCAATTCTAATATTGCCTCGCCTTGGGTATTCGCAAATATCATTTCAGGGAGCCTGAAGTGTAATTCTAAACCCTGGATATTAGATACAGAAAGAAAACCCGAAAGAAGAAAATAAGATATCATAACACTTAGGGTTAAATATATTAAGTTGTTTCCAGAGTTTAACGCCACGCCACTTACCA
Organism: Caldisericum sp.; assembly: GCA_020692945.1. GTDB lineage: Bacteria > Caldisericota > Caldisericia > Caldisericales > Caldisericaceae > JAIMJY01. Next base: position 9,053 of record JAIMJY010000007.1, read on the forward strand.
AAAATATGAACAGGAGAAAAAGCCAGCCTGTTCCAGTAATTTTAGCCCTGTTATATTGGCGTCTCAATCTCATTAACGATTTCTGAAATGATTTCTTGGGTAAATTTTGTTTCATTGCCCCTTAAAACAACTCTATGAGATAATACATAAAAAGAAAGTCTCTTAACATCGTCTGGAATAATGAATTCTCTGCCTTTAATCACGGCAAATCCTTTAATGGCCTTGACGAACTCAATACCACCCCTTGTGCTCAGCCCTATTTTCAAATATTTTGAATTGCGAGTAGCCTGTACAATACGCATAACATAATCCAAAATGCTATCTTCTATGAAAACTTCTTGAACCTTCCTTCTAATAGCGAAGATGTCATCCAAAGTCGCTACTGCTTCAAGCCCTTTTGCGGGATCAATTATTCCTCTTTTTATTACCTCTTTCTCAATCTTTGCCGAGGGATACCCCATTTCAAGCGACAGCATAAATCTGTCCAGTTCACTTTCAGGAAGTGGATAAATACCTGTAAATTCTGATGGATTTTCTGTTGCAATAACGAAAAAAACATTATCCAAATGATAAGTCACCTCATCAACAGTCACCGTTCTTTCGCTCATCGCCTCAAGCAATGCTGATTGAGTTTTTGGTGAGGCTCTGTTTATTTCATCAGCAAGTAGCACGTTAGAAAAGATAGGGCCTTTTTTAAACTCAAATTTCCCCTCTGCTTTCCTGTAAATGCTTACACCTATTATGTCACTCGGGAGTAGGTCTGAAGTGAATTGTATTCGCGAAAATTTGGCATCAATGGAGTTAGCGATTGCTGAAGCTAAAGTTGTTTTTCCAACACCAGGTACATCTTTAAAAATTATGTGTCCCTCTGCAAATAACGGCACAAGTGCAAGCTCTATAATTTCTCTTTTCCCGCGAATCGCTTTTTGGACATTATCAATAATTCTATCTATTATTTCCATTCAAATTTATCTCTGTTTTTAATCAAATATTCAATTTCATCTTCCTTTGTCTTTAGTTTCCCTTTTATTTTTAACGTAAGCAATTCATCGTAAATTTCACTAAACTGCGGTCCTTCTTTAAGACCGATTGCAATTAAATCATTGCCAGTCGTTTCAATTTTTACAAATCTAATTTCATTCAAAAATGCCTTTATAAAAGCTTGTTCCCTTACATTTGCTTTAGTGAGGAATGCACTCAGCATATAATCGTCTATGTCTTTTATCAACATGAATTTTTCTTCTTTGTTCTTCTTTTCAAATTCTTTATGAAAATTTCTTAGTATATTACTTTGTGTAACAAATTTATTAACTATTCTCTCGTTAAAAGCAAAAAATCGAAGAATTTCACGTTTTTCAGAGTTTTTCTTTCCGTCTAAGAGGATAGCAATGTAAGCCAATCTTTTTTCAGTAATACTAAATTCTTTAATGAAATTGTGAGCAATCAAAATCCTTTTCCTTTTGGAGAAACTTAGTTTATGCAGTTTAAAAATTTGATTTACTATTCCAAGGCGATCCATCATGAATAAAGACTCAGCAGCTTTTTCACAGTCAAATAGTTCAAACATTTCGTCTAAAATCCTTTGAGAATGTTTTGACTTTAGTGCGCCAAGTTCTAAGGCACTCCTTAGCATTTGTTCTGTTTCTTCACTGAACGTAAAGCCAAATTTTACAACATATTTGATTGCTCTTAGTATTCTTGAAGGGTCTTCTATGAATGAATAAGAATGTAAAACTCTTATCTTCCTTTTGACAAGATCAGTGTACCCTCCATAAAAATCATAGATTGAACCAAAATTATTTTTAGTTATATCTATTGCAAGAGTATTTATCGTAAAATCTCTCCTCTTTAGATCCTCTTGAAGGGTTGCTTTTTCAACAATCGGAATTAAGGATTTTTCATTGTAATACTCTCTTCTTGCCGTAACGAAATCAAAATTATAGTTGCCTTCCATAAAATTAACAGTCTGCGTCTCTTTGTATAAATGTATTTTTCCATTAAATCTCTTTCTGAGAAGCTCTCCGAAAGCCACTGCATTGTCGCTCAAAATAAAATCGAAATCACTACTCTCAGAACCAATAAATAAATCCCTGACTGCCCCCCCAACTATGTAGATTTTTTGGTTAATCTCTTCCGCTATATCAGCAAAATTATTTAAATAAGCAAGCACTGTTCCTTTGAATTTAAACTCAATTAGAGAACGAACATGTTCAGTTGATGGAAGCAACGACGAAGAGTTTAAAGAAGGCTCTTCAACCATATCATCTCTTATTCTATAAGCTTTTAGTAAATCACTCCTTGAAATTATTCCTACAGTTTTATGCTCATTTTTAACAAGAACCCTACCAACGTTATCTTTTACCATAATATCTTCTATTTCTCTTAAATCTGCATCAATTGAAACTATTGCAATTTTCGGTGTGGAGAATTGTTTAACTGGTCTATCACGTTTCTCAAATAACATAATTTTTTCAAGGTCTCTTTTAGAAATCATCCCTACAATTTCCCCATTTTCTTCGATGGGAAGCCCAGAATATCCCATTTTAATCATGATATTAAGCGCTTCTTTAACAAGAGTGTCAGGCGCAACCGTTTTTATCGGGGAGCTCATTATCTGTCCAGCTTTAAGTATAGGGAAATAATTGAGAGAAGCAATTTTGATAATTAATTGTTTAATTTCACCAGCGTCCATATTTTTAATAACAGCTGACGCAGCTGTAGGATGTCCACCTCCTCCAAATTTGTCAATAATGTTCCTAATATCGTAATCTGCACTAACGCTTCTTCCAATAAGAAAAATGTCCTTTTCCATTTTTGCAATTATGAAAATAATATCTACATCAATCATTTCAATAATCTTGTGAGCAATTAAAGAAAGACCAGGAACATATCTCTCCATGCTTCCCATAGCAATGGCAATTTTTGAACCCTTGATGTTATATTCGTCTAAACCGTCTAAAAGTCTCCTTAACATTTTGACTTGTGATTCTCCTAAGAAAGGCGAAAGAAAGTGATGAACTATTTTCATATTAATTCCGAAAGACGAAAGAAAAGACATAGCGCTAAAATCGTAGCTTGTTGTTGAAGGAAAAGTAAAAGAGCCAGTGTCCTCAAAAATTCCAAGTGATATGAGAGTAGCTTCAAAGGTATTCAACATAATTTTTTTCTTTCTAAGCAAGTCTACAAGAATGGTTGTGTTTGCTCCAACCCTTTTAGAAACTATCTTTGCTCCGGCTATATCGCTCGTATCTGGATGATGGTCAAAAATAATTATTTCCTTTTTCCCTTGTATTAGTTCTTTCCCCTCCCCAATCCTATTATAACTCTTCGTATCAGCAATAATTATTCTTTTCAAACCATCCCTTATGGAATCAGGCAAATCTTTTACCTTAGTGAAATTAAGAGTATCTTCAAAAATACTTACAATTTTGGTAGCGTTAATATCTAAAGACCCAGGATGTATTAGTAACGAACCAGTATATAGCCTACTTAGTGCAAACATTGAGCTTATTGCATCAAGGTCAGCTCCCGCATGAGTTAAGATAACAGTAGAATCTTTCATTTAACTCAGTATTTCAATTCCCTCTTTGCTAACTTTTGCGTAAAACAATGGGGGAGATTTTACTTGTTCTGTGCCACTCGAGTAAAGCATTTTAAATTTTTCGAGGGCCATATTCCCCTTGCTCAAATCGTTTGTATGAATCTCTCCAATTTGTTCTTTGGAAAAAATTTTATCTCCAATTTTTTTATTGAAAGTAAACCCTACTGAAAGATCAATTTTATCATCTTTCATTTCTCTACCGGCACCAAGGAAAGTCGCAAGCTTACCTAAACCTGTTGTATCAAAAAAAGAAAGAAAACCAGTCGATTTAGCTAAAATAGGCAGCTTAAATTTTGATTGAGGCAGCAAACTAAAATCGTCTGCGATGGCACTGTTGCCACCCTGAGCCTCTACAATTTCTTTGAATTTTTGAAGTCCCTTCCCATTAAATATTCCTTCCTCTATGATTATTTTACCTTCATCAACCGTTTGTACCTTTTTACCAAGTTTAAGCATTTCAGCTCCAAGATTTTTAATCACTTCTAAAAGTCTTTGGCTGCCCTTACCTTTTAAAACATTAATAGATTCTTCTATTTCTAAAGAATTGCCTACAGAGTCTCCAAGAGGTTGGTTCATATCAGTTATATATGCAACAGTTTCTTTCCTAAAATAATTGCCTATGCTAACCATTATTTTCGCAAGATTGATAGCTTCTTCTAAATTCTTCATGAAGGCTCCGTTTCCTACCTTTACATCCAAAACAATCGCATCATTACCTGAAGCAATCTTTTTACTCATTATACTTGAGGCAATCAAAGGAATGCTATCAATCGTCCCTGTCACATCTCTCAGCGCATACATTTTTTTGTCTGCTATTACCAGTTCTTCACTTTGAGAAATAATTGCCCCTCCAACTCTATTCACGATTTCAATGAATTCTTCTTCAGGCATCTCAACTCTAAAGCCAGGAATAGATTCTAATTTATCGATAGTTCCACCGGTATGTCCTAAACCTCTACCTGACATCTTAGCAACAGGCACACCGTTTGCTACCACTAATGCAATGAGAGGAATAGACACAGTGTCGGCAACACCACCAGAGCTATGTTTATCAACTTTTATACCATGAATTCCCGATAAGTCAATTATTTTGCCACTTTTAACCATTGCAAGGGTTAAGTTGGATGTTTCGAATTCATCCATTCCCTTAAACCAAATTGCCATTAAAAGTGCCGACATTTGATAATCAGGGATTGTTCCCTTTGAATAACCATCAACAAAGTAATCAGTTTCTATTTGGTTTAATGGAAAACCATTTTTTTTCTTTTCAATTATGTCAAGAATATTCACTTAGCAACCTCTAAAAAGTTTCCAATAAGTGATGAAAGAGTCTTGCCGCACTTATCTGCAACCTCAAGAACCTGACTGTGAGTCACTAAGCCTTCTATGAACACATTATCGGTTACGCAAGATAGTCCTAAAACTCTTATACCCAAAAATCTTGCCAGAATAACTTCAGGAACTGTTGACATCCCAACTGCATCTGCCCCAATTCTGCTCATAAAATTGAGCTCTGCAAAGGTTTCGAAGTTTGGTCCTGGAACTGCACAATAAACGCCTTCTCTAACATTAATTCCTTTCTTATGGGCAATTTTGCTAAATATTTTTCTGTACTCAGAATCGTACGCGTCTATCATATTAACAAACTTTTCGTTTCCTTTTTCTCCTCTTAGCGGATTATCTCCAAACATCAAGTTTATGTGGTCTTTTATAAGTAATATATCTCCTGGGTAAAGCAATGGATTAACTGCTCCTGAAGCGTTTGAAACTATAAGACCTTTCACACCAAGCATTGAAGAAACTCTTATATTCATCGTTACTTCCTTCATGCTGTAACCTTCATAGTAGTGAACTCTTCCATTGAAAAAAACAACGTTTTTATTGGCGAGTTTCCCAAAAACCATTTCTCCCTTGTGTCCCATAACAGTAGAGATTGGGAAATCAGGTATTTCCTTGTAAGGGATTGTCTCAGAAATGTCAACATTCTCGAGGAGGGACCCTAAACCAGAGCCTATAACAACAGAGAATTCAGGTTCATACTTGTTAAGCTTCATTAAAAACTCTCTTAATTCTTCCATTTTTTTCACCTCATTCTACTGATAAAAGATAATAATAGTAAGGCTGTCCGCCGTTAGAAATATCAACATCAATCTCTGGAAATTTATCTTTAATTAACTGGCTAAGTCTTTGAGCATCAGCTTCACTAACCCCTTCTCCATAATAAATTCCAACAAATTCGGAGTCATTAATTACCTCTTTTTTCTTATCAAAAATTTCAAGAATAATGTCTTCTGCGTTTTTATTTTTTGCAAGAATCTCGTCATCAAACATTCCGATTATATCACCATTTTGAATGCTAAGTCCATTTATCTTAGTATCTCTAATAGAATAAGTGACTGAAACGGTATGCATATTTTGAAGGATTACACTGGAGTGTTCTAAGTTCTCGTCAAAGGTTTCAACACTATTAAAAGACAAAATAACAGGGATAGATTGAACAACACTTACCGAGGGAATTATTTGGACATTTTTCTTTTTTGAAAGTTTTTTTGCTTCTTCTGCCGCCAAAATGATATTAGGATTATTTGGGAAAACCACAATGTTATCTTTAGTACAATTCTCTATTGCGCTAAGTATATCGTTAATTGAAGGGTTCATGGTTTGCCCGCCTTCTATTACCTGCTCAACCCCGAGACTTAAAAAAATATCATTAAAACCTTTCCCCTGAGCAATAGTTACTATAGAGAATGGCAATCGGCTTTCCTTTTTTTGTGAAGTCTTCGATATAGTATTTAAAAATTCGTCTTGCTCTACTTGCATGTCTTCAATGCGAGCTTCTTTAATCGGACCAAAAGACATTATTTGCTCAATCACCTTGTAAGGTTCATTGGTATGAATATGAATTTTTATTAACTCGTTTGCCTTTGCGACAACTGTACTATCGCCAAAAATTTCTAGCTCTTTTTTTAAGTTTTCGACGTCACTCCTATAAGATTCAGTAAGAAGCACAGTGTCATACCTGTATTTCAACGCTTCCCCTTTGACGTGTTTGGAAATTTCTTCTACGCTCTCTTCAAATAAACTCTCCAATTCTTCCCCTTTCAATGCAGATAATCCCCCCTCAAGCAAAAAAATCAAACCTTGCCCTCCTGCATCAATTACGCCTGCCTCTTTAAGGACGGGCAGAAGATCTGGAGTATGCGCAAGAGCTTGTTTACCATCATCAATACATTTTTGAAGGAAAATTAAAATATCTTTTTCTTCTGAAAAGAGTAGCGAAGAACTATCGGCTATAGAGCGGATAACGGTAAGTATAGTTCCCTCGACAGGTTTTATGACTGCTTTATATGCAACCTTGGACCCATTTTGGAGTGCTTGAGAAAATTGCAAAGCGTTAACTTCTTCGTAATTATCAAGCATCTCGAAAAAGCCTTTAAATATCTGCGACAAAATAACACCTGAATTTCCTCTACCGCCTACCAAGGCTCCTTCACAAATAACCTTTCCTAATTCTTTTAAGTTTTTTGGTTTTCTTTTGTCTATTTCTTCAATCGCAGTTCTCACTGTTAGATACATATTCGTTCCAGTATCGCCATCAGGTACCGGAAAAACATTTAGCTTATTAACGATTTCTCTTTTTTTACCGAGGTTTAGATAAGCTCCTCTAATAAATTTTTCAAAGTCGCTATATGTTAGGTAATCCATACTAAACCTCCCTTTTCACACCTTTAATGATCACGCTAACATCTACACCTTCAATACTTGTAATGTTCTTAAAAGTATAAGAAACTTGGCTTATTATTGTTTTTGCAACCTCTGAAACCTTTACTCCCCCCTGAATTACAACATGGAGGTAAACTCCAACCTTTCTCCCATCAATTTTAACGATAACTCCCTGCAATATTCTTTCTTTATTTAAAAGCGAAAAAAATCTTCGATTGAGGCTTGCGGGAACAAAACCTACAACTCCATAGCACTCCATTGCAGAAGCTGCAGCAATCTTAGCCAAGGCTTTTCCGCTTACAATTATTTTTCCCATATTAACCTCCTAATCAATAAATTATATCATAATGTTTGAAAGTTTATATAATTACTAAAAACTGGTTATTATCTATTAAGTTGTACTTAATTTAGCTAAACTTTTCCCCTTTCGAAATTTTATCAAGCTAGATTAGAAAGAATAGTCTATAACTACTTGATTTTATTTCGATTTTTTTTACAATATAAACGTTAAATTAAAAATTGGAGGAAAATATGAGTAAAAAATGTGAAATTTGTGGAAAAGGACCACTCGTTGGTAATGCAATAAGCCACTCTCATATACGAACTAAAAAGAGATCTTTACCAAATCTTCATAAGGCTAAAGTATCTATTAACGGAGAGTTTAGAAAGGCCCTTGTTTGTACAGATTGTCTTAAGAAATACAAAGTCTAATGGAAATTAAGTCTTTAAACTTTGACGGGGAGACACTTCACATAATTGACCAACGGTATCTTCCCTTTGAGTTTGTTGATTTTCAGTGTAAAACAGAGCAAGATGTCTGGGAAGCGATCAATTCCATGAAGATAAGAGGGGCACCTGCTATAGGTGTCGCTGCTGCTTTTGGAATTTATCTTGGAATTAAAAATTTTGAAGGAAATTATAACAATCTTTTGCATAAAATTGAAAACTTGAAAGACTATTTAGACAGCGCTAGACCTACTGCTGTTAATTTACAATGGGCTACTCAGCAAGTTTTAGGCTTCGCGATTAATGCTCAGCTAAATGATGTCGATTCTCTAAAAAAGGCTATCTTTAATAAGGCAAAAGAAATGGAGATCGATGATTCTAAAAGAAATTATCAAATTGGAATAAATGGTTCATTTTTGTTCAAAGATAATGACACCATGATGACGATTTGTAATACTGGAAATCTCGCAACTGTTAGGTACGGCACGGCCTTCTCAGTTATTCAAAGATCTTTCGAAAAATATAAAAACATCAGTGTCGTTGTTCTTGAAACAAGACCATATCTACAAGGATCGCGCTTAACGGCCCTTGAACTTAAAGAGGCAGGCATACCTTTTTACTTGATAACCGACAATATGAGCGGTCTTATAATGGCAAAGGGTCTCGTAAACGCTATTGTTACTGGAGCAGATAGAATAGCAGTAAATGGCGACACAGCAAATAAGGTCGGAACCTATATGCTGGCAATTCTTGCAAAGTACCACAATATACCTTTTTACATAGCTGCACCTACTTCCACCATTGATCCGTTAATTAAAAGCGGCAAAGAGATACCAATAGAAGAAAGAAACCCGGATGAAGTAACCTATTGTGTTGGAAAGAGAATCGCCCCGGAAGGAGTTAAGGCTTTCAATTTTTCTTTTGATGTAACGCCTAACAATCTAATCACTGCCATCATCACTGATAAAGGTTTGATTTATCCACCATTTGAAAACGCGATAAAGAAAATTTTACATTAATTTTTTGATCGCCTTTAGAGACTCCCTTGCGCTTTCAACTTCCTCACAAATTATTATTTTAACATTTTTTAAGTAAGCAAAAGTAACTGTCGAGGAAACCATCTCTGGAACACAATCTTCGGTCCCTTTGAAGAATTCTATTAAATCACTGTTTTTGAAAATCAAAACTCTACATTCTTTTTCTTTTACGAAGTTAGTGATTGTAGTCATTTTTTTATATTTGTTATTTAAGGAGTTTTTAACGAATGCTGATTCCTCTTGAGTAATCTTATCGTAAAATATAAAAATCGGAATGTCTAAATCGTTTCGTAAAAGTTCACTAAGCTCTATCAGCGTTTCTAACGATTTGCCACAAATGACTAATGCATCAGCACCCAATTCTGATTGCTTATAAGCAAAGTTAGTACAATTCTGTAAATTTGTCGCCTTTTTAGAAGAGATCATTAAGGAATTAACGTCTAACAAGGCATAAATTTTCATTCTTAATCTCCCTATAATTCTACGGGTCTTTTTGGCCTCAATCCTTTGTAATGTAAAAAAGGATTCGCATTAAGAATATGAACTTTAACTATTGCCATTTCTTGCGATTGGCCAAAAGTTTCACTTTCAAGGTTTTCCTCATTGAATGAAGCTTTACCAAAAGACTTACCTGACCACATAGATAGCACCGCTTTTACTCTCGAAAAAATCTCACTAATTGCCTCGCCTACCTTCCGTAAACCTGAAACTTTGTAACTCTGCTCTAGGAGCCCCTAAAGCATCAACAACGTTCATGTATTGCCTTTTATCAATAAAGGCTTGCTAAAACCCTTAATAATTCCTTAAACCATTGCTAAATTATAACAAAAATTTTATTTTTAGAAAACTCTACCAGAGAAAAAGAATTTAAAACATTTAAACAAGCTAACTGTGATTATTATCCACTTAATTAAACAATTCATAAGGCTTTTTTACCATTTGTTACATATGATAATTTAATAAAGAATCTTGATCTCTTGTAAAACTAAGCTATGCAAAAGGAGTTGTTTGAGAGATTATTGTAAATAATAAAGAAAATCAATATAATAATATTCACGGAGAGGTGGCTGAGTGGTTGAAAGCGCCTGACTCGAAATCAGGTAGGAGGGTAACTTTCTCGTGGGTTCAAATCCCACTCTCTCCGCCATTAAGTTCAGAAGAGTTACTTTATAGATTAAACAAGAGAAGTTTAAACTAAAAACCAAAGGAGTTATAAAATGAAGAAAAAAAGAATAATTGCATTGTTTTTTGTTGTCATTGCTTTTCTAACACGTTTTATCCCTTTGAAATTACCAAACATTGAATTCATATCAAGTACCATTTCAATATTGATTCTTTTTTTCGGATTAAAGATTACCTTGCCTTTGATTCTTTCAATAGTCCTGATTTCTGATGTCATTCTTACGGGCAAGTTGCAATCCTGGGAGCTAATTGTTATTTTTGGATGGAGTGCCGTAATTTTAACTCAATGGCACCTAAGGGGAAAGAAGCTAATCAATACTTTTCTTATGCAAGCTATTGGTACTATTGCATTTTATCTGGTGACAAATTCTCTCGTTTTTTTGGCATATAGTTTTTATCAAAGAAACTTTTCAGGATATATTACATGTTTATTGGCAGGAATTCCTTTTGTAAGAAATCAATTAATCTTTAATGGAATTTTTTCATTTGTTGTATATAAAACTTACCAATTATTTTATGACACGGAGAACATAAATATAAAATTACAAGAACATGGGGGTGAACCACAAAAACCTTTTTAGGTTCTAATTTTCAATATTGCTTGATGTAATTTGAAAAACGTGTAGAATATAAAAAATTGAAGGAGGAAAAAAATGATTACAAGTAAGCCAGCACAAATTATTGAAATTTTAAAAACAATGAGAAGCGAAAATCCTGACCTTGAGGCCCTTGCTGTTGTAAGCTTAGATGGGCTACCTATTGCAAGTTTACTGCCAACAGAGGCTGAGGAAGATAGGGTAGCTGCCTTATCCGCAACCATCCTTTCTCTTGGAGAAAGAGCTGCTCAAGAACTAAACAAAGGAGCTCTTGAACAAGCCTATGCTAAAGGGGAACGTGGCTACATAATTACCACAGGAATAAAAAATATAGCTGCCCTTATGGTTGTCACTAACAGAGAATCTAAACTTGGGATGACCCTATTCTCGATAAAAAGAGGAATTCAAGAAATAGAAAAAGTGCTTTAAAAATCACAATTAATATTTTCTCCTATTAAAAGAGAGGTTTTTAACCGCAAAGCCGGCTATGTAACTGTCTGCAAGGTGGTATGGTAGTTGTTATTTTCCTATATCGTGAGGATAAAGAAAATCTATTCCAAGAGTCCTTGAGGAAAATTTTGCAGTTGGAGGAGGCGTTCGTTTGAATTGAGTACCATAGATTCTCCTCAGTGCATTTAAAACCGTTTTCTTATTGAAGCCTAATGAAACGATCTCCTCCTCTGTTTTTCTTTCGTCAATATATTGGTACATGATTTGGTCCAATTCCTTGTATGTAGCACCAAGCTCATCTTCATCTCTTTGGCCCGGCCAAAGGTCTGCCGTTGGCTCCTTTTCTACAATCTTATCAGGAATTCTCATATGCCTTGAAATTTCAAATACTTGTGTTTTATAAAGGTCGCCGATTGGATAAATTCCTGCAGCCATATCCCCGTACCATGTACTATATCCAAGCATAAGTTCACTTTTATTGCTGGACCCCAACACTATGGCATCGTTTTCTCGAGCCTTGTCAAAAAGTATACTCATGCGAATTCTTGACAGGAAATTCCCAATTCGAAGTTTTTCTATGTCGGGAATCAATTTAAAATAGCTATCCGAAATATCCGAGATGTCTATAATTTCATAGTTAATCTTAAGGGTTTTAGAAATCATTACAGCGTCTTCAGCAGATGCTTTAGAGCTTAGCTTATAAGGCATAATTAGGCCATAAACATTTTTATTGCCCAAAGCCTCTACTGCAAGGTAAGATACCAAAGCAGAATCAATTCCTCCTGAAATGCCAATTACTCCATTTTTAAAATTATTGCTAAAGACTTCTTCTTTAATAAATTCAACGATAAATTTTCTAACTAAATTATAGTTAAGATTTGGAATCTCAATCATCTCTCCTCCATAATTTTTTCTAAATTCTTGTAAACAATGTTTAGATCTTCTTCACGTGAAAGTGGAAAGATTTGTCTTTTCCTATAAATATCCTCTGTGTCTACGACGCCAACTTTTAATTGTTCCTTCAACAAATCAGCGGAAGCACTTTTAGCGCCTGATGGGCTTTCAATAAATGATCCGCCGTAGAAACCAAGTCCGTCGTCAAAGCCAACTCTATTAACATACACAACAAAATGTGCAAAAAAATTCACATAAGTATCTGCTGCCTTTTCTACAGTTTCTTGAATACCTGGCCTTTGTCCGTTGAGTCCTCTTAAAGGCATATTACTTGGAACGATAACAAAATCGGTATCCTGGGCATATGCTAAAAATAGCAAAGAGGGGTGAAAGAAATCCCTGCAAATAAGAATTGTAACTTTTCCGAATCTCGTCTCGAAAGCTTTCACTTCGCTACCCCTACTCATAAATCTTAATTCTTCAAACATCCCATGCGTAGGGAGATAAATCTTCCTATGTACATGAACAATTTTGCCGTTCGAAATATACATTGCAGAATTGTATATTTTTTTATCTTTGCCTTTTTCCACAAATCCAAAAACAATATCAATATTATTACTAAGTTTAAAGATTGGGTTAAAAAATTTATCATCTTTTTCAATAGCGACTTCCATGGTTAGGTCCCTCAAACAGTAACCTGATAAACTAAGCTCAGGAAATACAACAATTTCGGCAAGGCTCTCTTTTGCCTGTTGTATTACGTCGATGTGCTTCTTAAGATTCTCTTTTAAATCTCCCAGCTTTGGATTAATTTGAGCAATAGCAAAGTTAAATTTCATTTGTTTTTACTCTCCTTTGAAGTGCGCTGAGGATTGGCAGCCCAAGTCCATATGTTGAAAAAGCTTCCCCTAAACCTATTGTTAATACACCCAGAAAATATGGAACAAGTTTAAAATTTACAAAAACGTATTTGAAAGCTTCAAAACCTATTTTTCCTGAAAGTCCAGAAAGTGCTATTATATAAAAGGCAACTCCAAATGCATTAAAAATAATTGGAGGAATAGGAGCAAGGTATTTTGATTTCGAGTGCTTCCCGATCTCCATCGTTAATAAAGCAGCAATGAACGTTAAAAATGTGCCAAGAATCATGTCAATTGGGCCAAAAGGAGAAAAAATATTTGCAAGAAAACAGCCAATTGTAAGTCCCCATATAGCTTCAGGAAAAATATATGGAAGAACAGTTAAAGATTCAGCTATCCTAACCTGAATCGCACCAAATGATAATGGTTTAGTAAAAAAAGTAATAACAAAGTAAAGGCTTGCAATTGTTGCTGCCCTTACAAAATATCTCAGTTTACTCTTTTTTACCATTATCTGGCTGTTCTGGTGGCATTGATTTGGGATTAGATGCAAAACTATCAGAAATCTGCTGCTTAAGTTTCGAGAGATCATCTTGAATTTTTGCCTTCTCATTTTCCAAAGATTTTATAAATTTTTCTTTTTCATTGATCTCTCTCCTATGCTTTGTTCCGTTTCCAATGAAAACCATTAGAGAAAAAAACCACATTATAAAAATGCCTAAAATTAGAGAAAAGAGTGCTAGTATTCCAATAGGTGTAGGTGGGATTGTCCATAATAAAAAGTTAAGCTGTGTCGTTGGCATAGTATTCTGCATAACAAAAACAAGCGAAACGACAAGAAGCAACAAAGTTACTACCAAATAAAAGCTTAATTTCTTCATTTTACCTCCTTGAATGTTATTACTTTAAATTATACTATTGATTAATTAAAAGTCAAACTTTCTTTCGTAGTCTTGGGTCAGTGGCATCCCTCAGTCCGTCGCCAAGGAGGTTAAACCCCAGAACAGTCAAAAGGATTGCAATGCCAGGGAAAGTTTCTACCCACCAGTAACCTCCCGTAATTGAGTGAATCCCATCGGCAAGCATTGCCCCCCATTCAGGTGTGGGCGGTTGAGCTCCAAGCCCAAGAAAACCGAGAGCTGCAGCATCAAGGATAGCGCTTCCAATACTAAGGGTCCCATATACAATTAAAATAGAAAGAACGTTGGGAAGAACGTGAACTACCATAATTCTAAGGCTCGGCGTACCAATTGCTCTTGCTGCCTCTATGAATTCGTTATTGCCAACAACAATAGTTTGAGAGCGTACTATTCTTGCTATTTGAGGAGCATATGTAATTCCAATTGCAATCATGGCTTTATCAAGTCCTCTTCCAAGAATGGCAACCATAACTATCGCTAAAAGAATAGAAGGAAGGGAAAACATGATATCTACAATTCTCATAATTACATTATCGACCCACCCGCCTAGAAATCCAGCAACTACTCCTGCGGTCATTCCGAGCAAAACTCCTATGATAACAGCTATAAAACCTACTGTTAGTGAAATTCTTGCACCGTATATAATTCTGCTCAGAATATCTCTTCCAAAATTGTCGGTTCCAAGAAAATTTGTTTTTTTATCAGCCCAAAAACCAGGTTGCAAATTATTCTTGAGATTTTGGACAAGTGGATTATGTGGGGCAATCAGAGGAGCAGCAACAGCAATGAAAATAAAAAAACAAATCAGAAATAGTCCAAACATAGCAGATCTGTTTCTTCGTGTATATCTAAATGTTTCTCTTAAAACAGAATCTTTCATCTAAATCTCCTTACTTATAATGAATGCGTGGGTCAATATAAGAATAGAAAATATCAACAATTAGGTTAATTAATGCGATTACCAAGGCAATAAAAATTACAGAACCTTGAACAGCAGGGTAATCCCTTGCAGAAACAGCCTGTACTATATACGTGCCTAACCCAGGCCATGAAAAAATTGTTTCAGTCAGAATTGCCCCTCCCATAAGCATTGCAAATTCTGTTCCTGAAGCAGTAAGTATAGGAATTAGTGCATTTCTTAAAGCATGCTTCATAATAACGGCCTTCTCATTAAGTCCTTTAGAGCGTGCAGTTCTTATATAATCTTGATTCATAACGTCAAGCATACTTGAGCGTGTAATTCTCGCAATAAATGCCATAGGTATTGTGCCAAGAGCAATCGAGGGTAATATAAGATGTTTCAAAGCATTAAGAAATGCAGGAAAGTTTAATTCAAGTAAACTATCCAAAAGGTACAAATGAGTTAAGGGTTTGATTGAATACATTACACTCAGACGTCCGCCAGTTGGGAGAAGGTCAAGTTTAATACTAAAAATCATAATGAGCATAATTGCTAACCAAAAAATGGGCATTGATACTCCGAACAAAGCAATAATCATACTTGTGTAATCAAAAAAAGAATAACGTTTAACAGCAGAAACTATACCTGCAAATACTCCAATAATGGTAGCGAATATCATTGCAAAGATTGACAGCTCAAGCGTATTTGGAAAACGCTGGACAAGCTCTACAAGCACCGATTGATGCGTAAGAATCGACTGGCCAAAGTCACCTCTAAGTGCGTGTTTTAACCAAATAAAGTATTGCACAATAAGCGGTTTAGTAAGGCCCCACTCGGCTCTCATCCGTGCAAGGACTTCGGGAGAGGCGTGTTCTCCTGCCATCGTAATTGCAGGATCACCGGGTGCAAGTCTTATCAAGAGAAATATAATAATAGATACTGCAAATATTGTGAGAAATATATTAATAGCTCTCTTTGCGATATAGTATTTCATTTGGTAGCTCCAAATTTTATAAAGGAGGGGCAGGTGCCCCTCCTTGCTTGTTTAATTACGCTATTTACTGGTTTCAAAGTAAACTGAATCGAAGTGGTAATCACCTGTCGGGTAAAGCACAAAACCTTTTACATTTTTTGCAAAAACGAGAGTTTGTTTTGCGTATGCAAGTGGAACCCAAGGCGCATCATCATGGACAATTTGCTGGACTTGTTTGTAAAGCTCAACTCTCTTATTGAAATCTGTAGTCATTTGTGCTTCTTTGTTTAAATCGTGCACTTTTGAATTTCTATAAAAAGCGACATTTCCCGCAGACCCAACTTTTGCAGCATCGGGGTCAAGCAAAACATAAAGGAAATCATCAGGATCTGCATAGTCTGCAGTCCAACCAAGTAAACACATTGCATGTTCTCCGGCTTCTGTCTTCTGTAGGTAGGTGCTCCAGTCGTATGTTACAATTTCCGCTTCAATTCCAACTTGCTTTAGATCCGCTTGTATAGCAGTTGCAATTGCTTTTGGATCAAACATGTAGGGCCTTGACACTGGCATTGCCCAAAGATTTGTTTTAAAACCATTTGGATATCCAGCTGCTTTTAGAAGCTCTTTTGCCTTGGTTGGGTTGTATTCATAGTCCTGAACTGCATCATTGTAACCCCAAAGCGTAGGAGGAATTGGATTTACGGCTAGTGTTGCTGTGCCTTTGTAAAGTTGGTTCACAATATCTTTTTTGTTGATTGCGTAACTAATGGCCTGCCTTACTCTAACATCTGCAAATGGTTTTTGGAAACCAGGAGTGTCTGATCCCATATTCATTGCAAGGTAACCAACATTAAGTCCTGGTTCACTCAGCAAGGTAAGGTTCGAGTCCTGAGTAATTTTGGGAAGGTCGTCTGGGTTAGGGAATTCCATTCCTTGTACCTCTCCCTTTTGAAGAGCAAGGTATCTCGAGGACGGATCATCTATAACCCTGAAAATAAGCTTATCAATTTTTGGTTGAGTTCCCCAATAATTAGGATTCTTCTCAAGAGTAACATGATCACCCTTTACCCACTCAACAAAACCGAACGGACCAGTTCCTACTGGATGAGTCATCCACTGGTCTTTCCATTGGTTACAGTTTGTTGGGCTAACGATATCCATAGTAAACATTGCCATGGTACTCAAGAATGGTGCAAAAGGCTGAGAAAGAGTAATCTTCACTGTTGAGTCGTCAATTTTTTCAGTTTTTGCAATTTCACTAAAGCACCATCCCCAATATTCCCACTTACCATATTGGTGGAAAGGATGGTTAGGATCTCTCTGTCTCTCAAAAGAGAAAACAACTGCATCGGCGTTAAAAGGCGTCCCATCCTGAAACTTAACACCCTGTCTTAGATGAAAGGTCCAAACGAGTCCATCTGAAGATGTATCCCACGTTGTTGCAAGGCATGGTTCTACCTCGGTCGAACCAGCTTTATACCTCACTAAACCCTCAAAAATATTGTTCATAACAGTGATCGATTCGCCATCGGTTACATCGGCAGGGTCAAGTTCAACTGCATCACCTTTGGCAAACACAAGCGTTACTGGTTGCTTTGCTACTGGTTTACATCCAGCAAAAAAACCAACACTCAGCGCTAATAAAAGCGCAAAAACTAAAGTTTTCTTCATTTTACTGTTGCCTCCTTTTGATTAATTTTTGTTGACACTTTTCTAAAGTTTTTGCTTTGCAGCCTCCTTCTTTTAAATTATAGATTAAATACAATTATATTAAAATAAAAAATAAAGTCAAATACAAAATTTTGAAAATTCTCCAATCCAAATCTTAAAACAGCGAGACAAAACTGCATTCAGCATAATCTGTTTGTGCAACTTTTAAGAAATTAGTATTGACCTTATTTCTTTTCCAATTTCATTCTACCCAGGAATCGATACTAAATAATTGAAAGATTCTTAAAAAAGCAACTTTGACTCAAAAACTCAGTGACTTAGAGTGAACATGTTTTACAAAATTGCTCAAGCCTGTTTATCTTACTCTAAAAATATTGTTCAATCATCATAAAAATTTAATACTTTCTTTGTAATATCACTTTTAGTGCTATAATTATTTTAGGAGGTTTAAGATGGTTACAGGAAAATCCAAAGGTATAAATGTTTGCCGGGACGATTAAGATTGCTTTAAAACTCCAAGGATTTACAACAAAGTTACTACTTATAGAGCCCTTGAGCATAAACAACTCAAAAATAAGCAAAATAGAAGTACTACTCAAGGAACTCGAGATATACGGGAGGTGACTTTCATGGATGAAAATAACAAAATAATCGAGATACTGAAAAAAGTAATTGACCCTGAGACTGGCGTTGATATCGTTAGCGAAGGGATGGTCTATGGTTTTACAATAAACGAGATGGTAACTGAGATATGGATGAGTTTTAGTAGCGCCACACCTGTTTGTTTCTTTTGCAAAGCCGTGGCCTGGACCGAAATTGAAAAAATCTCTAATTGCATTGTTGAAGAGCTCGGAAAAGAGGGGTATAAAAACATAAGAGTAGTGGAGTCTTTAAATCCAAAAATTTACTATAAGACTTCTTAGTTTATTTTTCGTCCAATAATTTTTTGTTTACTCTCTTTTCATGTCAATAATTCATTTTGTAATATTTAACTAAAGTTAAAATTTTTCAAGGATAAATAGATAATAAATTCTTGAGTAACCAAAAGTATTGTTTTAACTGACCTATTTGCAACTTTGCATATAAGCAATATGCACATATTGCTTATCTTTTTAAACAACCGGTTCTACTCTTCTGAAAGTAAAATATACCCCCACAAGTTATGAGTTTATAACATTTTTTAGCCCTGTTCAGAAATAACCTTTTTTTAAAAACTCATAAATAGCGTAAGGGATTTAGTCCTTTTTTTAGATTGTCTTCAAATTTAGTAAATATTTCTGCAATTAATTCTTGTTAATCGTAAGATAATCGTATTTTTTCATCAGACAATGTAGATTTGATCATTTCACGCCACTCAGGGGTATCCCATGTTCCAAGTTTCGTATGCACTTTAAAATACTTCTCAGGTATAGGATGAGTTCCTATAGCAACGGGTATCTTAAATTTTTCCTCGATAAATTTCTTGAAGTAGGAAACATAAGGACAAGGAGGATATCCAACTAACATCCCTGTTGCAAGATAAATAACTGTTGCACCATTTTTTATCATTTCCTCCGGTGCATATTCAATATTACCGCCTGGACACCCACCACAAGAGGTATATCCAACTAACTCAACATATTTATCTTTGTAAATACTGAAAGCACCTTCACGGTTTCTAAGAGAACGCAAGCACTTTCCACCTGTGCACGCTCGATAACGGTCGCAAATAATAATGCCAGCCTTAACCTTGTCTTCCATTTTGCCTCCTTTGCTAATTATTTTAGGGCTGTAGCACTTCGTCTACATTTTCATTTGAAGAAATTACAACATCAAGTACTGGTTTTAGACCATTAACAGTTTTTGTTATCTCAGCTCTGATTGCTCCTACTTTGCATGATCCGCCACCTGCACTCATCAATTCTTTGCCAAAATCCACTTGAATTTTATTTCCGATTTCCTTAACGTAGTTAATCGTGAGATTATTTGGTGTGCTTGCAAAATATCCATTATCCTTTTCATCCTTGGTGGGTCCTTCTATTAAAAAAAACAAGGTGTCTAGTACAGGATTTTTACTGTTTTTTGCAATTCTTCTGTTAACCGGAAATACCTTGCCACAGTCAATCATCTCTGGGTTTAACTTAGTGTTGCCAAAAAAGACTTCAACCATTTGGTAGGGGATCCCGTAGTTAATTTTTTTTGAATCACTTGCAACAATTGAGCCATCTTTTGGAGAAGCAACAAAACACTCAACGGTAATTGAATCTGTTTGTGGAAAAACTAATGGGGTAACATCTGTTGAAAAGTCGCCAAACTGTGACATGTCAGGTGCGTTCGTTACAACAGATCCTGTATAAAGAATGTTATCATTTGCATCATAAATTTTAATTCCGATGTTACTTTCAAAGGCTCGACCGTTTCCTTCTACGTGAACAGTACCGTCTGAAAGAACCTGAGCGTTCTTCAAAACAACCTCTTTTTGAGAGACCTTTGCCTTGCATCCAGTTAAAGCAACTACAATAAGCATAACTAAAACTAAAAAGATTTTTTTCATAATTCCTCCTTTCAATTTAGACTAACCAATTCACTAAAAAGTTCCAAATGATTTTACGCCTTTCTGAACAAATTCTTGTAGTCGTAGGCTGTGCGATAGACCTCAAGTATCACTTCTATGCCTAAAGGCTCACGTGAATTAATGAACCCTTTCCCACCATCATCTGCTATTGCCATATCCGCAAACCTCTCCAGGGAATCTTTTTTTACACCAAGCTCTTTTAATGAGTTAAAAGCATCCAAATTTTTTAACCAATGAACGATTCTTTCGACAGTCTTTGATGGAGAATCTGTAGAAAAAAGAGCTTTACCAAGCATTTTAAGTCGCCCTGAGTGGAGTTCTTCTGTGTGATACAAAAAGGCTGGCATTATTCCAGCAAGCCCTCTTCCATGGGCAATACCATAAATGCCTGAAATGGGGTGCTCAAGCCTGTGCATTGGGTGAGGCCCTCTTCTTCCAGCGTTTGGTATACCTGAAAGCGCAAGTGTTGATATCCATGAAAGAGCTTCACGAGCTTCAACGTTTGAAAGATCATTTAAAACAATTTCTCCTTGCTTTATAGTTTCTTTCATAAGCCCTTCGGCAATTCTATCACTTACTGGAGCTTCTGCTTTAGACGACAGGTAACTTTCTAATAAGTGAGTAAACATATCAACCACTCCATCAATTGTTTGTTTTATAGGAATTGAAAGAGTTAACAGAGGGTCTACGATTGAAACTTTAGGAAACAAGGCAGGGCTAAAAATTCCTCTTTTGTCCCTGGTTTCAGAGTTAGTTACAACCGATGCAGAATCAGCCTCAGACCCAGTTGCCGCAACGGTAGCAATTGCAAGAACAGGCAGTACAATTGCTGGCAATTTCTCCTTTGGTGGCCGATTGCAATAGTCCCAAATGGGTTTGCCTGTTACCGCAATAGCTGCAATTGCTTTTGCTGCATCGATGACACTACCGCCACCAAGCGCAATTACAAGATCGGCGTTAGCGATTCGTGCAATTTCTCCTCCTTTGTCAATTGTTTTAGATTCAGGGTTTGGTTCTATTTCTGAAAATTCAACGAACTGTACGTTTCTTGAAGTAAGAAGAAATTCTGTTTTTTCAAGTAGCCCCGATTCCTTCGCAAATCTTTTCCCTGTTACAATAAGCGCTTTTTTGCCAATTGCTTTTGCTTCGTCAGCGAGCTTTTCAAATTCACCTTTTCCAAAAATGATCTTCGTTGGAAGATTGAATACAAAATTATCCATAATTTTGACCTCCTTAAATATGATACCAAAAATTTTGCTTTTTAATATAAAAGAGGAAGCACAAGTCTCCCTCTTTTCATAATTCTAGATCACTCTACTTTGAGGTTAATATTGATTTAAGTGAGAAATTAATATCTGAGAGTTTTTCCTTAAACGATGAAACGTCTGCATGAATATTAACCAGTTTGTTTGTAGCAACAGCTTCTCCCTTTAATCCGAGGATTATAATTCCTTCGACTTTGTTGTTCTTCAGGACAACCTTTCTGTACTTCCCTTCAAGTGGCGACTTGGCTCGTATTACTTCGTATTCCGTTTCTTCCTTGGAGTTAACGTTTCCAACAGAAGTGAAATCAAATCCAGCAATCTTGAGTGTATTTGTTGGGATTGAGCCATTGTATGTAGAGCTTCCATGCATAACCATATTCTTTGAAGCAGCGATTCCCTGCTCAATTGCAGGAGGTATTATTCCATAAGTGACGTTATGATGCTCAGCAATATCCCCTGAGGCATAAACATCTTCTGCAACCATCATATTATCGTCAACGAGAGCTCCCTTGTTGAATGGCAAGTTTGAACGTTCAAGGAGGTCGATATTACTACGAACGCCGGTGGAAAGCAACACCATATCAGAGACTATTTTAGTTCCATTTTTCAAGAATCACTTCTTGAACGGTGTTTTCTCCTACAAATTCGGCAGTTTTTGCATCTGTTTTAATTTCTATACCCCAATTTTCAAAAATACCTTTTAGAATGTCAGCACCATCTTTGTCGAGCTGCCTTGGCAAAAGATAAGATGATGCCTCGATAACTGTTGGTCTAAGTTTATTCATTCTAAATGAATGGGCTGCTTCAAGACCGAGCACTCCTCCTCCAATTACAACGACTGGCTTGCTATTGCCAATTTGGAGTGAATGTTTCTTAATTTTAAAAGCATCATCAAGGTTTCTAAGAGTAAAAATTCCCTCAGTGTGAACCCCTTTGATTGGCGGAACAAATGAAATTGCACCATTTGCTATGAGTAGTTTATCATATTTTACGGTGCCGCCATCTTCAAGAAGGATTGTGTGACCCTTAGGATTTATCTTTCTAACGCCTGCGCCAAGATGTAATTTTATCCTATTTTCAGCGTACCAAAAAGAATCATAGTAGTAAATATCTCTTGCGCTTACCTTCTGATAAATTACATCAAAAAGCTTTGGCCTTGGGTAATACAAAGAAGTTTCATCAGTGTAAATATAAATCTCACCATTTTCATCTAATTTCCTAATTGTTTTTGCAGCTGTTAGACCACTAACACCAAGTCCGATTATTACGTATTTCATAGTGCGCTCCTTTAAAAAGGAAAAAAGTTATTAACTTCCCAATATTGTTCCTTCAGGTCATTGTATTCATTTAGAAGCATTTTATAATGAGCAGTTTCCCATTTCTCCAACTCAGCAAAAAGATCCTTAATTTTTAGGTCTTCTGCTTTTTCTTTATGCTCTCTGTAAAATTCCAACGAGTTTTTCTCAAGTAAAAGTCCCGTTGAAATAGCTGAGAATTCATAGCTTTTACCCAATAGGTTTCTCTTGAATTCATCAGAGAAGATGCTTTTATTTAGTGGATTTTCCCCGCCAAGCTTTATTTCGACATATTCCCCTCGCTCTAAGGCGTCGTAGTTGCTCTTAAGCACTTTAAAATGCTTAATCTCTTCTTTTGAAAGGAAATCAAAAACTTGCTGCGCTTGCCTATCATCGGTCTTTTGAGATGCTGTTTTGTAAAGCTCAATCCCATTCAACTCGATTTCCATAGCATCGATAAGAACTTTTTTCATATTGTCCATTGTCATTAAATCTCCTCAAATTGGTCTTTAGTAGCGCCACATACTGGGCATGTCCAGTCTTCTGGAAGTTTGTCAAATTGTGTTCCCTTCTGAATACCTTGCGTATCGTCTCCTTCTTCTGGGTCATAAATATACCCGCACACCATGCACTTGTACTTTTTCATTCTAAGCCTCCTTTCTTTTTTGATCTTTTGTACCTGCAACCCTTTTGAGTAGGTTACCTAAAAAACATGAAATAAGCTTTTTGAAGCTCCGCAAACTGGACACTTTTCGGGTATCTCACCAATTGCGGTATAACCGCACACCGGACAAATTGAAAGACTGTCTAGTTTAATGTCTTCGCCTTTGTCAACTTTTTCTTTTGCATCTGCGTACAAAGAGCGATGAATTTTCTCTGCTGCAAGAGCAAAACCTATTGATCTCACTCCAGCAGCTTCTTCCTGTAATGTTGCAATAGCATTATATGCTGGATACATTTCCTCAACCTCAAAATTTTCACCATTCCATGCACTTTGAAGATTCTCACTTGTTGATTTAAGATCACCTAACACTTTGAAATGATTAGTTGCATGCACTTTTTCAGCATAGGAAATTGCTCTGAAGAGTCGTGCAAGGTCTGTACGACCTTCCTTCTCTGCCTGGTCCGCAAAAATGAGATACTTCATGTAAGCCTGGCTCTCACCAGCAAAAGCTTCCTTTAGGCTTCGCTCTGTCATTTGCTTCATTGTTGCTTGATTTTTAGTTTACCAAAA
>JAIMJY010000185.1 GCA_020692945.1 Caldisericum sp.
TATGGCAGCAAAAGAGAAGTTTGAAAGAACTAAGCCGCATGTAAACGTTGGTACCATTGGCCACATCGACCATGGTAAAACAACCCTTACCGCAGCTATCACTAAAGTGCTTGCAACCCTTGGTCATACCAAGGTGAAGAAGTACGAGGAAATTGACAATGCTCCTGAAGAAAAAGCAAGAGGAGTTACCATTAATACTCACCATGCTGAGTATGAAACTGAGAAGAGACACTATGCTCATATCGATTGTCCAGGACATGCCGACTACATCAAGAACATGATTACAGGAGCAGCTCAGATGGACGGTGCTATCCTTGTAGTTGCAGCAACTGATGGACCAATGCCTCAAACAAGAGAGCATATCCTTCTTGCCCGTCAGGTAAATGTCCCAAAAATCGTAGTTTTCATTAACAAGGTAGATATGGTTGATGACCCAGAGCTTGTAGACCTTGTTGAAATGGAAACAAGGGAACTCTTAACCAAGTATGAATTTCCAGGCGATGAGCTTCCAGTAATCAGAGGTTCAGCTCTTAAAGCAATGGAAGCAGAAGGAGATCTATCAAGAGGAGCCAATCCCTGGACAGATAAGGTATGGGAACTTATGGATGCAGTAGATTCTTACATTCCAACCCCGGAGAGACCTACCGATAAACCATTCCTTCTTCCAATTGAAGACATCTTCACCATTACAGGTAGAGGAACCGTTGTAACCGGAAGAGTTGAAAGAGGTATCGTCCATACAGGTGATGCAGTTGATATTGTTGGCCTATCCTCTGAAATCAAGAAGAGTGTTGCAACAAGCGTTGAAATGTTCAGAAAGACCCTCGATGAAGGCAGAGCAGGAGAGAACATTGGAGTACTTCTTAGAGGCATTGATCATGAAGAAGTAGAAAAGGGTATGGTTCTTACAGCACCAGGTTCCGTAAAGCCCTTCAGAAAGTTCGTGGCAAGAGTCTACATCCTCTCAAAAGAAGAAGGTGGACGTCACAAGCCATTCCTTACAGGATACAAGCCTCAATTCTTTCTCAGGACAACCGATGTCACTGGTACCATTACTCTTCCAGAAGGAGTCCAGATGGCTATGCCAGGCGACAACGTAGATATAACCGTGGAGCTTATCTATCCAGTTGCTCTTGAAGAAACTCAGAGATTTGCTATCCGCGAAGGTGGTAGGACTGTAGGAGCCGGAGTAATCACAAAAGTGATTGAATAACAGGTGAAAGA
>JAIMJY010000080.1 GCA_020692945.1 Caldisericum sp.
GCACTAATTCAGTGATTGCAAATAGCTACGGAAAAGAAAAGTAATGATTTAAATAACAAGAAAGAGTTGCTTGAGAAAAAGAATGAAAAAGATTATTCTTGAATGTCAACTTTTTTTTGAAAACTCTAGCTTTAATACCAGGCGGTTCATCGTCGCAATGTTTATATTGTCTCTAACTCAAAATGCCTATACTACTGTCTATAACCTTTACCTCTCTTTTTTTTCTATTTTTCGGGCTGTTTGGACCAAACATTTCAAAGAGAATAGGAGTTCTGTACGGTGCAATTCTTTACGAAGCTCTATCAATTCCATTTCTTGCAGTACTGAGCCAAAACATACCTCTTTCAATTGCAGTCCTTTCTTTTTGGATGCGAGGCGGTCTGATGAATGCAGCTACACCCTTGATAAGCACCATTCAAACGAGCTTAATCTCTAAGGAGAGAAGGGGCACGGTGACGAGTTTTCTCAATCTCGTTGACAACCTCTCAAGGTCTTTTGGGACATTAATCGGTGGAACAATAATTCAGCATATGGGTTTCAGACAAAATTTCCTTATAACGGCTCTTTTTTATGTAATTGCAGTAATAGTCTTTTATTTTATGTTTAGAAAGGTTAACATTCGTATTCTCAAACCAGAAATTATAGAGGAAAGTATTTTATAACTATTTACAGAAAATAAATTTTTGCTAAACTTAAATCGTAAGGGCGGCGATTTTAATCCTTTATAATCTGTGCCCTTCTCAGCAGATTTATCTTTTGGAACCCACCAAGAGAGAATGCAGGTTCCAAAGGAGTAATTTTAATGGAAATAGAGGATATTTTGACGTTTTAGCTTCATTGGATAATGACCATTACATTAATACATTCTCGCAACAGATATCAGACGTATTTCAAGTTTCTGAACAGGCAATAATGTGGAGATTCAGAGAATTAGGATATAATGAATGAAACGGAGATAGAAAGTTAAAATGAAATTCATTTTTGTAACCGGGGGAGTCATTTCTTCTCTTGGAAAAGGTCTTGTTGCATCATCTCTTGGGCTTTTGCTTAAGTCGAGGAATTATGCAGTAAACATCGTGAAGATAGACCCATACCTTCAGGTTGATGCTGGAACAATGTCTCCTTACGAGCATGGCGAAGTTTTTGTGACTGAAGATGGCGGCGAAACCGATCTTGATGTCGGTAACTACGAGCGATTTCTTGGCATCAATTTAAGCTCTAAAAATAGCATTACAACTGGAAAAATTTACTGGAACGTCCTTGCAAAAGAAAGAAAGGGGGACTATCTTGGCAAAACGGTACAGGTTATACCTCACATCACCGATGAGATCAAAAATACTCTCATTGAAGTTGCAACTGGTTTTGATGTAACTGTTGTTGAAATTGGAGGTACCGTTGGAGATATAGAGAGCCAGCCATTTCTTGAAGCAATAAGGCAGATGAAGAAGGATTTAGGAAAGGAAAATGTCCTGTATGTCCATGTTTCTCTACTCCCGTACGTCAAAGCAACCGACGAACTCAAAACAAAACCTACGCAACACAGTGTGAAAGAACTTCGAGGCATCGGAATCCAGCCGGATTTCGTCGTAGCAAGAGCTGAAGTACCGTTAAGCGAAAAAATTAAAGAAAAACTTGCACTTTTCTGCGATGTTGAAAAAGAAGCTGTTATTGAAGCAATAGACGTAAATAACATCTACGAAATCCCTGTGAAATTTGAGAAAGAAGGATTTGGAAGACTTGTAACAAGCAGATTGAATCTACAGGATAGGACAGCTCAAATTTCCTACTGGAAAGAGATGCTTTACAAAGCACAAAACCCCAAAAAGGAAGTGACAATAGGAATTATTGGGAAATACGTAGAGCTAAAAGATGCCTACAAAAGCTTAATAGAGGCCCTAAAGCATGCAGGTATAGCAAATGAAGCGAAGGTTAACCTTAATTGGGTTAATGCGGAAGAGCTTGAGAAAGATGATTTTGGAGATATCTTAGGCAATTTGCAGAAACTTGGAAAACTTGACGGTATTCTTGTGCCTGGTGGCTTTGGTTTAAGAGGAATCGAAGGAATGATTAATGCAGTAAAATATGCAAGGGAAAGCAACACGCCATTCCTTGGCATTTGTCTCGGGATGCAGTGTGCAGTAATAGAATTTGCAAGAAACGTATGTGGACTTAAAGGTGCAAATTCCACAGAATTTGACGCTCTAACGCCGTACCCGGTAATAGATTTTGTTCCGGATCAAAAATTAATGACAAACAAGGGTGGTACAATGAGGCTCGGGGCTTTTAAAGCGAGCCTTTTGAGAGGAACCGTAGTTAACAAAATTTACGGTGAAACAAGCGTAAGCGAACGCCATAGGCATCGCTACGAGGTAAACAATGATTTTCGAGAAATACTTGTCAATAATGGACTCATTATATCAGGTACTTCTCCAGATGAAAAACTTGTGGAATTTATAGAAATTTCTCAGCATAAATTTTTCGTGGCAACACAGGCTCACCCTGAATTTAAATCAAGGCCAAGCAATCCGCACCCACTATTCGTGAATTTCGTTGGGGCATCAATTAAATCCCAAAGACTGCGAATTAATCCTCTATAGCCAAAAGAATGACTACAAGGGAGGACTCGCAAAAAACTAATACAAACGAATGAAACAAGGAAGGCATTTTCAAAGGAATAAAAAGGAACAAAACACAACATAGGAGGAAAATAAAATGGAGGAGAAAAAAAAGGGCAAAGATTTAGAAAGTGTATTTTTCAAAGAAGTACTTGACAGCATGGCTGACGGAGTGTTCATTGTAGATGCCCAAGGAAACATAATTTATTGGAACGAGCCTGTCGAAAAAATATCGGGCTATCATGCATCTGAGGTCCTGGGAAAGAACGCATTTTCAGACTATTTGAAGCATTACGGACAAAACGGTTTAGAACTTGCCTCTAAAGACAACCCTATCTTTAAAGCTTTGCACTCCAGTCTAACTGTCGACATTAACCTTTACATTAGTAATAAGAATGGCGAAAAATTACCTGTTCTTGTCAGCACGACACCGATAAAAGACTCATCAGGACACATTATTGGGGCTGTAGAATTACTGAAAGAAAACTACGAAATTTTGACACTTCAAGAGAAAATAAGGGAGCTCAGCGAAAAAGTTTTCATTGATGAATTCACGGGAATTCCAAACAAGCGATTCATACAGACTAGCATTAACTCACGATTAAACGAACTAAAGCGCTACGGAAACAGTTTTGGAATCCTCTTCATTGATATAGACCAGTACTCGAACATTGTTGAAAGGTACGGGAAGGAAAAAGGGGAGCTGGCAATTAAAACAGCCGCAAACGTAATCTATTCAAATACAAGAGTGTTTGATATGATAGGAAGATGGGGTGAAAGGGAGTTTGTTGCTATTATGTTAAATGTTAACGATGATGAACTTTCTATAGCAGCCAATAGGCTAAAACTCTTTATCCAAAAAACTGGCATCAAAAGCGATTCATTGTTTCTCAGTATAACTGCTTCCATAGGTGGTACGCTTGCAAGTAAAGGAGACACAATGCGATCTCTCATTTCGAGGGCAGAGGAACTATCCTTTAAAGCAAAAATGGAAAGTGGCAACAAAGTAGTGACCGACAAGAGCAGTTAAATACTCAAAACAAAAGAAAAGGGCATCTCTCTTAAAAATGCCCTTAATATTTACTTACGCACTGGTTAAGCTTTTGTAGCTTTATCTATTGCTTTGTCAATTACATCAAGTCCTTCGTTTAGTTCTTCATCGGTAATTACAAGAGGGATTAGAAGCCTGACGATGTTCTTGTGAAGCCCCGCACCTGCTAATACAACGCCATTTTGCATCGCATCAACGATTACTTTGTGGCATGTTTCTGCATCTGGCTCCCATTTATCACCGTCTTCAACAAATTCCAGGGCATACATTGCACCTACACCCCTTATTTCTTTTACGGAGTGGTACTTTTTCTGGAACTGATCGAATCGGTGCTTGATAATTTTGCCAAGGTACTTTGCCCTGTCGAGGAGTTTTTCTTCTTCAATCATCTTGATTACTTCTATTCCTGCGGCACAGGCAATAGGATTTCCACCAAAAGTTGAC
This sequence comes from Caldisericum sp., assembly GCA_020692945.1. Taxonomy (GTDB): domain Bacteria; phylum Caldisericota; class Caldisericia; order Caldisericales; family Caldisericaceae; genus JAIMJY01. Next base: position 4,111 of record JAIMJY010000080.1, read on the forward strand.
CCAATAGAGCTTTTTGGGAGGGAATCAAAGTATTTCTTATTTCCTACTACAGCAGAAAGAGGCAAACCGGCAGCTATTGATTTACCAAGCGTTATAAGGTCAGGGGAAATTCCCCAGTTTTCTACGGCAAAGAATTTACCTGTTCTTCCGTATCCGCTTTGAACTTCATCAGCAACAAATAAGATCCCGTGTTTTTCAGTGACTCTCCTTATCTCTTCGAGGAAACCAATAGGAGGAACATGGAAACCCCCTTCTCCCTGGATCGGTTCAATGACTACTGCTGCAACATCTTCAGGATAAACAGCATCGGAGAGGAGTCTCTCAAAGTCTTTTATGTCATATTTATTCCTATGCGGGTTTGGATAAGGAAGTCTATACACATCAGGAGCAGTCCCAAAATTATACTTATATGGCATTGCCCTGTGAGTCATTGTCATTGTTAGCAGAGTCCTCCCATGAAATGCCCTATCAAAAACGACAATGCCTTTTCTATGGGTGTATCCTCTTGCAATCTTTACGGCATTTTCGACAGCTTCAGCGCCACTATTAAAAAAAGCGACTGACTTCTCAAAATTGCCTGGGGCTCGTTCAGCTATTAATCGTGCCAGTTCAGAATACTCTTCATAAGGAATAGAAGTAAAATCTGTATGAATATATTTCTCAGCTTGCTTTGCAATTGCATCTACGACCCTCTTCGGAGAATAACCCACGATGAGACAACCCCATCCACCAGTAAAATCAAGGAATCTGTTTCCATCAACATCCTCCACCACAGCGCCTTCACCGCTCTTGATGTAAAAAGGGGCAAGCGAATCGATAGGCGAAGCCACATACTTTTCGCGTGTTTTAGCGATTTTCTGGCTCTTTGGCCCAGGAACTTTTGTTTTGATAAGAATGCTTCCCATAGTACCATCTCCTT
>JAIMJY010000008.1 GCA_020692945.1 Caldisericum sp.
AAATCTGCTGAAAAGAGTGCAGATTACAGAAGAGTATGACACCAATAAATTATCTGTTTACTCCTTTGTATTCGTGCTTCTTATCAGCGAATTTATTCTTTTGTAATTTGCACTCTTCATGAGCGAATTTAATATTATCCTGAGTCTCATATGTATGTAACGCGTACAACAGTATAGCATGTGGACAGACAGGACCTTATATGGAGAGGCTGATTATGCCGTAACAGTAAAAAAGTACCCGTACTATTATGTTTTGGCGTACTCATCTTTTACATATGGCACGGTGTACTTTTGGGATGAATATTGGGGGCTTCTATCGCAAACTCAACCTACAACTCTTCGTTGGTGGAGGGGTTGTAGTGGCGAACCATATGGAACAATAGAAGCATATCTTGCTGCAGCTGGTATATATGTAAGTTAGGAGGCAAAATATGCATAAGTTAAGAACTTCTAAAAGAGAAAGAAGTGATGCAAATCCTTTAAGTATCTTCGGACCCATAGGATTTATTATTATTGTAGCAGCAGTCATTATGGGCGTTTTTGTTCTAAAAGAATATTTTACCCCTGTGCAGTATCGCATTCAGGTCAATACATCTCCGCAAGGGGCGGAAGTACTTTTGTTGAACAGGGAGCCTTTGAAGACACCGTGCGATTTCTATATCAAAACAAGTGATAAAGCTGTTAACTTTGTTATTCAGAAAGATGGCTATGAAACGCTTGAAGAGAATATCCTTCTTGAAAAGAAAGATACTATATTGGATTATAAATTAAATGAGGTGAGGTCAGAGGAAACGGTAAGTATGCCAATGGTACCGATAAACAAAGGACTTCCTTCGCCTGCTGTCTATAAGATTGAAGAATCGCAGGATGGAGGGCTTTATCTCCTCCTTGAGAACGGTATTGTTTTTTCCAAAAATAATGATGATTTTACTGTCTTGTATAGAGGAAGTCCTTCAGATTTTGCCATCACTCCAAATGGAATTTTTATTGTAGAAGGAAACAGTAAACTTATACTTTTAAATAGTAAAGGACAAAACAAAATTGCACCAACGCCGTTCTCTATGGCTCAAGCACTCTGTTACAGCGAAAAAAACAATACCCTGTTTATAGGATGCCAGTCTGGCTTATACAGCTACAATCCGGAGAGCAGACAGTTTATACAGCTTTATAAAAATATAGTAGGTATTGCAAAGCTTTGCTTCTCTTCTAAGTATCTCTATATTTTTGCAAATGAGTACACAAATGGCCCTTATTTAATAAATCTCTATCGTTATGATATAGAAACGAACAAACTGTCAACGGTAAAAAGAAAGATTGACGCAGCTTTTATAGGAAGGAACAAACTTTTTATTGCAATGCAGAGAGGGAATGATGTCGAAATCCTCTCATCAACAGAAGATACAAACAGATTTGTATCAGTAGGTATGATAACGGACATTCCTCTAAATTCAAGTCATTTTTTGTATGTATTAAATGATAAAATTTACTTTTCTATTTTTGATGGTGGGCTGTATTCAAATGAAGGTAACGGCTTTAAAAAGATTGATACTTTTGCTCACATCGCATCTATAGGTGGATATAACAACAAACTTATTATTGGAACAATAAGAAATGGTTTGATAGAGGACCCTATCTCAGGCAATCCTCAGGCAATCCCTATTGATGTATTAACGCCTCCTCTGTATTTTCTTCATTCACCAGATATACCAGATATCTTAGTTAGTGCAAGAGGCGAGGGTGTTTACCAGTATAATGAAGGTAAATGGATAAATGTACTAAGTTTTAAGGAAGATATAGGGCCTCTTGAGCAGGCTTTTTCTGAGGCAAAATTTCAAGGGAAAAAATTTATAGGAACAGATAGAGGTGTTTATATAATTTCAAATATTGTCTCGAACGTTAATCCTCCGGACTATTCTGGACATTCAAGAAATTTCCTTCAGAATATTTCTAACTACCTATATGATTTTTCAGAAAGTGGAATTTACTATTTCAATAACAATGTTTGGGAAAGAGTTGATTCAAACATTCCGGTTGGTACGGCTAGTGGAGAAGTAATAATGATTAGAAATATAATTTTTCATAATAATATAATCTATGTTTTAACAGAGTCTAACGGCATTATTATATATTCTGATGGGGGAAAAACAGCCAGTATACTTAAAGGAACTGAAGGCAAGTTTATCTCAGCTATGTGTATTTCCCCTCAAGGAACTTTCGTCGCTTCTGAAAATGGGTTGTATCTTATCGAAGATAACCAAACCATAACTTCCTTGCCTTGTGCAATTGGGTACATTACCTCTATCGCATGCAACAATAATAGTGTCTATTTCGGTAGTTCAAATGGACTGTTCCAGTTTAAAAGCGGAGCTTTCTATCAGATAAACAAAGAAGATTTACATGCAGTAATATCGATGAAAGTAGCTAATAACAATATTTTCGTAAGTACTGGTGATTGTGTTTATAAACTTGACTTCCCCATACATTAGAAGACTATACTAAAAAATGTGAGAATTGCTCAGGATAGTTGAGAGATATGTTCAAAAAGTTTTATTGAATGATTTGAATTTTTAGAATAGGTTTTTAATGAGAGAATTTTGATGCTTGATGAAATTCTTAAAAGAGATAAACTTTTATTAAGTAATAAAAAATCGCTCAATTTAGGTATTTATGAGTTTTTGCAAAAAGGAGGAGGAAAAATCTATGTGGAGCTATTTTGACTTGAATGTGCGTGCATTGAAATCTCGGAATAAAGCCGCCAAGGCGTATTCCATAAAACTAGAAGAGATAGAAAGAAGAGTGTCAGGAAAAGTAAAGCCACCAGTGCCAGAGAGAAATGAATTTTTTCTTTCGCCAATTCGTCAGATCCTTATGTACTTTGGAATATTTATTGGAGTGCTTTTCAGCACAGCTATAAGTCAGTTCGAAAGTGGAGCGATCTTTAATATTACTACTATAACTGTTGGCACAGTGGTGGCCTCTGGTATTATCGCCCTCATAATTACCCCTTACGTATACGAGAAACTGAGTTTGAATTCACCATCGCCGTTCATTGTTCAGTTTGGGTTCTTTGTTCAAAATGGTGTTTTTTGGCATGTCATCATTAAATCTATCGCCATGATTGTTTAGCATAATGATTACTCCTCATTGCTCACAACAGCAGATAACACGGTATAAAAGACTCAGGGGATAGATGCCCTTCGTCTAAATTCTGCTTACGCAGAACTTCTTTCACACCGAAACCGTTAGGCGAAATTGCTGAAGGAAATTAATGAAAAAGTTTATTTGGATAGTGGCTGTAATTGTCATTTGCATATTTGGGGTTTACTTTTGGCTTACCCAATCAGAGAATGGAAACCATAAGTCAATAGCTAATGCTGGTGAAAATCAACTTGTAAATTTTGGAAACACTGTTCAATTAGATAGGAGTGGAAGTAGAGATAAAGATAAAGATGGGAATACATTGGTATATATGTGGAGTTTTATATCTACTCCAGAAGGTTCGACGGCAATGCTTTCTGAACAAGAGATTGATTTTTTTCATCGGCAAGAACCTTTATCCCATAATAGAATATCCTTTCTCTCTTAATTCTTTAATTTTTATCAATTGTTCATTGTTCATTTTCACTACCCCTGTTAGAATGTTCCAAGTGGAGCATGGCCAACAAGTTGCAAAACATAGGCCTATTTCGAGAGATTTTTATCCTGGTGATGGGGGGGTTTTACCTCCAGAGGGTAACTTGTTTGTTTTAGGGGCATTTCCGTTGAAATTATGGGGTATTTTATGAAAGACTTCTGATTCATTTCAAAGATTTGTAAAATTTAATAAAATTATTGTTGAGTGAAAAAAATTGCTTAATTTAGGTGAATAATATTATCCAGAGTCTCAGATGTATGTAACGCGTACAGGGTATTGACAAGCAACAAAAATTTGTTATAGTTCAATAAAGTAAGTAATAATGCAATTTGCAAAAAAAGGAGGTAAAAAAAATGAACAAAGAAACTGTGCAATTACAAAACGATCAATTAGAGAAGATGGAGAAGGAGTTGTTGAAGAAGCTTCTTCAGGAAGGTGGAGAAGAAATAGATAATGAGTTGGCTCGAGAAATGGGAGAGTATACATGTAACGGTCCCTCTGCTCCACGTCGAATGTTGCGTTAAGTCAGTTCAAGAGGTGGCAAAATACTTCTGGAAAAAATATGCTTCTTTCTGAAGTGTAGTAAGTGTTAAGAATTGCGGTAGGAATTGGACTAACATGTTCGGAAATGACACTCTGGTAATAGGGGCGAGGTTTAAGTGTATTTTAAATTATGTGAGGAGAAAGTGAAGGTAATTCTCCTGGGTTTCTGTTTGTTATCTCTATAAAGATGGTAAGCGCGAATGAGGAAAGAGGCTTTGGGTTTTAAATTGCGTCTTCCTGCGTTTCCGGAATGGATTCGATATAGACAAGAAACAAGCAATATTATAACAATAATGAATCTTAAGACAAACCGTATTTATTCTGTTAAAGATCCATTTGGTATAGATATCAAAATGTTGTCTCTTTTATCAAAAGGCAATGTTTCACTAGAAGAATTATTCGTAGCATTAGGAGTAAGGAAACAAGCAATAGCGTTATTTGTAATTAGATTCTATCGAACAGTACTTCAAAAAGTTATTAATATTAATGAAAAAGAAAGTGATGTTTTTACTGCAAGTGAGATTTCAACACTTAAGTTGCCGAATTTAACTGCGCCTTTAGCCATAGAATTACTTGTGACTTACCAATGTAATTCACACTGTAGACATTGTCTAGTAGGAGACTACAGATATTCGAAGGACAGCAACATGCCTTTAGAGTATATTAAAAGAATTGCTTACCAAGCTCATGAATCCGGTGTTTATAAAATAATACTTACTGGTGGCGAACCAATGGCTAGGGAAGATTTTTTCGATGTCATGGATATTCTTAGTGTTGTACCAACCATAGAAATCGCTACAAATGGATTATTGTTAAATGAAAATATTGTAAAAAGACTAAATGAATACCCCGTGAGTCGTTATATAGTCTCATTAGAAGGTGCATCTGCTCAGACTCATGACTTTATTCGAGGTAAAGGATCGTTCACAAAAACAGTAAAAGGTATCGAGAACCTCAAAAAATTCTCTAAAGCATATGGTGTAGCAGCTAAGGTTACTTGTGGTAAACACAATATCTTTGAAATAGAGAAGATCATTAATCTTTGCATTAACTTGGGTATAGAAGCTGTAGAGTTCGGGAGGTTAAACCCTTGGGGGTGGGGAAAAGCATTGGCTGACTATTGTATTTCGGGAAAAGAGCTGTTTGAATTAGATCAAACAATAAAAGAAATGAAGGAAAAGTATAAAGATAGCATTATAATTGAGGGTAATGCTTTATCTCCTCAATTCCGAAATAGTTGTGGCATAGGAGCAGGTGTTGCTATTCAACCAAATGGAAATGTATTACCTTGCCGGATTTTTGAACTGGCTCCTACAGAGGAAGTTATCCTTGGAAATATAGCTAAACAAAATTTGTTAGAGATTTGGAATTCGACGAAAGCAAATAATATTAAAAATTATGCGGATAATATGGAGAGGAGTACTATTACTTGTAAGATGTGTGAATTTTATAATTTATGCTCTTATCCACACTGTTTAGCTCGAGCTTTTATATCTTCTCCTAATCTGCCACTTCAAGAAGCTACAAAGTTGCTAAAATGCCCTGGAGAACCACGTTGAGAAATGAAAAAGGCCTTTTTATAAGGAAGTATTTAGGCATCGATATTTCCGGAAGGAAAATAAAACGGAAATAAGCCATCGCTTTAAATTCTTCTATTTAACAAGTCTATTGTTGGCGGTTGTGTCGTCTCTAACGGGACCATTCTGGGTAGTTTACTTTAATCAGGTTGGTCTTAAGTATCTTGAGATCTCTATGCTCATTATAGCCAATCATGCTATAACCTTAGCATTCGAAATTCCTACGGGTATAATAGCTGATCTCTGGGGAAGAAAAATCTCTGTAATAATCTCCCTCTTGCTCTCAAGTGTAGCTTCTATAGGAATATTTTTTGGGAGAACATTCCCCCAGTTTCTTCTATTTTTTATCATAAGTGGAATAGGAGCAACTTTCATGTCAGGAGCATACGATGCCTGGTTTTTTGATAGCCTAACTTTAACTGCAAAAGAAGAAGGAAAAGAGATAAACATAGAAGACTACTGGGGACGCTTATCAAGCGGCCAACAGTTAGGTAGTTTGCTTGGATTTCTTTTAGGTACAGTTGTAGTATTGGCCTACCACTTGAGAGTCCTCTGGTTAATGGAAGGATTGGGTGCTCTTTCCATATTTCTTTATATCCTTATTGTAGGAAAGGAAGAAAAACATGCAAGGCAAAGCATGTCGACAACGAAAAGTTATAAGCATTTTATCATTGAAGGCTCGTCCTATCTTTTTAAAAGTAAATTACTCACTTTCTTAGTTTTGGGTTCCCTTTTCTGGTTTTTTAGCACTGGAATTCTTTCACTTGCCTGGCAGCCATTTTTTAAAGCACAAGGAATTGACCCAAAGTATTTCGGTATCATTCTAACGGGATATATGATTCTGAGTATTTTTGTTGTGAGGAAAGCAGGTATCCTATCCAAGAAATTGGGTAGTGATCTAAGACTACTTCAATTGGTTGGAGTCATCTGCGCTGTCCTTACTGTTTCTTTCATTTTCGCTTCCGGTTACCAATGGATTCTCTTTATACTCTACGGCGGCATCTATTCTCTACATGATCCAATATTTCAAGCACACTTGAACAAGTATATTCCTTCCCCACAAAGAGCGACTATATTATCAACTTATAATATGTCTATTAGCACAGTGACAATTCTCAGTACGTTTATTTTTGGTGTAGTATCTGATAAATTTGGTTTAAGTATGTCTATAGTTATTTCCTCAATTGTGTGCTTTGTTACTGTAATTATTTTTAAAGTTGTAGCACTGCTTGAAAAGAGCAGTACTACAAAAACCCAAAAAGAAAGTGGGTGAAGAAAGGAGAATTAATGGATAAGGTCCTTTTTAGTAGTAGAATCGTCTTGTATTACCCGCCTGATTTACCTGAAGACAAAATTAAACTGCTTTTGAGTAAAGAAGAGAAATCTTTAAAGCAAGTTGAAGAGATTTTTAAAATCCAGTATCCAGATAAACCAAGGATTTTTATTCGTATAGCCCCTTTTAATATGTCTTGGACAGATTCAGAAGGTATTCACTATTCTGCTCCGTCTTCTGAATTCCAGAAACTTACCGAGGAGAAATATGACACTTATTTAGGGAGACTCCATGAATGGAGTCACTTTTTGGCGTTAAACTTACTCTGCCAAGAGAGGCACATAAAGCCACCGTCCTTCTTTCTTATAGAGGGATTAGCAACGGCAGTAGATGCTTTAATTAATGCAAAATATAGAACGAACCTTCATTTAACAGCTAAAGGATTACTCAAGCTTGGCAAACTTAAACAAGTCACCGAAATTTCTAATAGAGATTTTCTTACCCTTACCATTAACGAAGCAGGTTCTTTTACATCATTCTTATTAGAATACTTTGGAATTGAAAAATTGAAAGAAGTATACCGATATATCAACGACGAAGAAAAGTTTAATAACCATTTTGAGCGAATATACGGGAAATCCATTTCTTTTTTTGAAGAAAAATGGAAAGCATTTCTGAATTCTTTCTTACAAGATGAAAATCAAAGAGCACAGTATGTTGCTTATGCATCTTTAGGTCTAGATCAGATGCACCCTTTCGTTCTAGAATGCGAAAAATTCTGGATATCACAAGGTTTTAGGGACCTTCCTGACAAAATACTCAAAAAAGAGGAGGCGTTTTATGAAGCTTTCTTTAACTTATCGCAAACTTCTGAACTTGAATATGCATATAAAACCTTTTGTAGAGCTATAGACGACTTTCGCGTCTATTTAGAAAAGCGTCAAAAGAGCATAAAGGCTTTTAGTGAAGCTAAATTACTTATCACACAACATAAGTGTTATGATTCAATTCAAGACTTATTGAAATATTCTTTATCTTTAGCTCTTGACATAGAAGACCTCGAAGTAGTTACCAAAGTATCTCATTATATAGATATTATTAAGTTGTTAAGAAAAGTACGAGAAGCTCATGGATACAATGAAAAAAGAAAACTCCTAAAAGAGGCAGAGAAAAAGATAATGTTATACAAAGAGAGATAAGAAACATGGATAATTATGAAAGTATTAATCATGTTGCATGGACAGAACCTCGAATTCAATTCATAAAACAACAATTGGAAAGTCTTCTTAAGGTTGTAGACTTGGAGAGTAAGGGTAAAGTAGTAGAAATAGATGGTTTCCGCTTGAAAGAACTGTCTATGTGGCGAAGTTCTCTACCTCAAGGTATTTTAGATAACTTTGGAACTCTTTCAAGTGTATGCAACTGCAATTGTGAATTTTGCTATGAACGCGGACTATCGAAAATAAGTAATGAGCTTGTCTTCTTCCCTAGAAGGTCTATGTTAACGTTACAAGAAGCTAAAACAAGAGCTAAATATTATGATCCAGAAACCCAAACTGGACTATTCATTACAGCAGCTGATTCTCTGGAACCAACCCTTAACCCTTATTGGCTTGATATTTTACGCATTGCTCGAGAAAAATGTCCAACCGAAACTCTGGGTCTTCCTACTACTAATGGAACTAAATTGACAGAGGAAGTCATTAAACAACTATCTGAATTAAAACCTATTACAGTCAGCATTTCCTTACTTAGTATTAACCCTTTAACCCGAAAACAGTTGATGCACGATCCCAATCCTGAAATCGCTATTCAAAGTATCACTCTATTGAGGAAATATGGAATACCATTTAAAGTAGGTATTGTTGCCTGGCCTACAATACCTATCAACGAGATTAAAGAGACCATAAAATATGCAGACCACTATGATGCACTTGAAATAGAAATCCAACTGCCAGGTTTTACAAAATTTGGATTTGAAGCCCCTCCGTTTAATACCAAGCAACAATGGGATAGCATTGTAAATATTGTACAATCGATGAGATTACAGATTCAAACACTGCTTTACACAAGTCCATATACGTATGAAGTTAATGGAGATCCTTCTGCAGTTGTGGTTGGCACTGTTAAAAACTCACCTGCAGCTAATACAGATCTACACATCGGTGACAGAATTTTAGAAATTAATGGAAAGAAAGTATTCACACGCTCTTATTGCAATGACTTGCTAAGAAAAACTTCAGAAGGACTATTGCACATAAAAATATTGAGAAATAAGGAAATTAGGAAGATAACAATCGTTTGTAATCAACAAGATAAAGAGAAAGACTTGTATCCCTATAAACCAGCCAATTACTCTATTGATCCGCTTCTTCATCATGGTATTTTTATGCCAGACTCTTTTAGATTAGAATACATAATTCAAATAGAAGGTATTATTAAAAATTATAATGCAAAAAATGTACTCATTTTTTCCTCTAAATTAATTTCTCCTTATTTTAAGAAAATTTTACAGGTGTTCAAAAGGCAAGGTCATTTCAAAAATGTGAAAATATACGTTGAGACACCACAAAATAATTTTTGGGGTGGAAACATTTGCATAGGTGATCTATTAACGGTTAGTGATTACATAGATTGCATTGAAGAATTTTTACTGAAGAGAAAGGTTAGGCCTGATCTTTTGCTTATTCCCTGCTCAGGTTTTAGCAATTGGGGAAGAGATATAACTGGCAGAAGCTTTTTAGAAATCGAGCGACGATTTAATATTCCTGTAGATTTAATAAAATCCTTAGTTATTTGGAGGTAAGAAAATGCAAAATTCTGACGAATTTATATGGCATTATAAAATTGACTACAAGCCTACAGAAGAAGCATTATATGATGATCCTATAGTAGAAATGATTCGAACAGAGATACAAAATCTTCTGCAGATAGTCGTTTTGACAAAAGATGGCACTCGCGTACAAATTAACGGTTTTAAGTTCCACAAAGCTCTCGTTACTGGTAAAGAAGATGTCGAGTACAAAATATGGGGTTAGAATGACCCAATGGTAGAAATCCTCGGTATTTCAATGCCGGGCTATCTTAACATAGACGGGTCATCGTATATTATATAGGTGTAGTAATTAGGTTATGTGGAGAACATATCTTTTGCTATACTTGGTCTGTACGGTTAAAGGTATGGGGGAAAGTGGGTAAATTATATCCGTATTCTGAAATTGTTTCAGGATACAAAAGTAAGGTAAGGCACTCCCCAAGGTACAAAGAGGGAGGATACATTGAAAGAATCTGCTAAAGAAGATCGCAGATTACAAAGAATACTATAAATAAGTACCTTGAAAAAGAAGCATAAAATGGTAAGATGACCTCGAAATAGAAGTAGATAAAAATTAAAGGAAGGAGGTCATCAAGACGAATTATAATCAAAAAATGGAAGAGATGAAAGGAGTAAAAGTATTTGTAGGGATAAATATTGGGAAAGATAAGCTGTTGCACCTGTAAAGGACCTGCAAAAAAGAGTTATTGCAAATAAGGAGGCTATAGAAATAGTATGAAAAAAAATAGAGTGGTAATTTTGCTGGAAGTCGGATTGCTTATCGCATTAGCGTTGCGGTATGCTAAAGTATTCAACATTAAGTTGTTGCCTAACTTTGAAATCATAACTTTTATGTTTGTGTATATTACAACAGTTCTGAATCGAGAGACCTATCATAAAAAGGTCAACTTGTATTTTCTGATAGTATTGTTTATGGTTTTAGGGCTTGGAGTTCCAAAGTTAGATTGGGTTAATCTAATCCCATTTGTTACTTATGGGGTTATAATTATCTCGATTAACCTGTTTAGCAGGAAGAGGTTATTTTTAAGGACTCTGTATTCAGTTGCAGTTTTCTTTATTGTCTCAAACTTTCTATTCTGGTTATTCGAGCCCTGGCAAATGTATTCAAAGAATTTCATGGGTTTATTGCTATGTTATATGGGGGCTTTGCCATTCTTAAAAAATCAGCTAATTTCTAATTTAACCGCCTCGGTTGTTTTTAGTTTAGTCCTGAGCGGTAAGTTTTTTGAGGTAGAAAGTGAAAGAGCATCAGAAACATCCTGAACTTGTTTCAGGACAGAATAAATTTTACCTGATTTTCATCTTAAGAAAATAGAGGATCTCCCGGGAATTCCTATTGCCATATATCTAAAATTGCGTTACATTATAAATCGGTCCAGAGAAAATATCATTGAATAAGTTACGATACATACGAGATTGCTATTTCTAAATTTTCCATATAGATTTTAGGCAGGCAGTGATTCAACTTCATTACCTTCCAGCCACCAAAGCCTCTTTTATTTTCTCTGTGTAGAATATCTCTGTTTGTCGTCTTTTTGCTCCATCACGAGCCTATAAAAATGCTCACTCCCCTTTTCCTTTTGCTTTCTTCTTTCATTTTCAGCACATATTTCAGTGAGAAGTTGCCTTCTAAAACACTACGAGCCCTCGGCAATATCATAAGGTCATGTTATCTATAGGCAGCGCGCACATTTTTCTTTCCTAATTGTAAAAAAGGGTTCATATCTTAAGATTGAAAAAACACTTTAAGTTGTTATAATTATAACAGAGGAGGTAATAAATGAATACAATTATTTATTTGGATAATGCTTCAACAACACCTACTGATAAAAGGGTTATTAAGAAAATGCTTCCTTTTTTCAGCGAGAATTTTGCAAATCCTGCCACAAAGTGGACTTCTTCGTTGAGTAAATTGGTTGACGAGGAAGTAGAGCAAGCTCGGCTGAATATTGCAAAACTACTTGGAGCAGACCCTGACGAAATATTTTTTACGTCTGGCGGTACAGAATCTGACAACACTGCCCTCAAAGGTATAGCATTCAAGCATCATGATAGAGGAAACGAAATCATTTCGATACCCATTGAACACGAGGCTGTTTTAAAATCATTGGAAACGCTTGAGGGCTTTGGTTTTAAAATTAAATTCGCAAGAGTAGATAGTAAAGGTTTTGTTGATCCTGAAGAGATTAAAAGGTTGATTACCAAGAAAACAATTCTTGTTTCAATAATGCACGCAAACAATGAAATAGGGACGATCGAACCAATTGAGGAAATTGGGAAAATCTGTAGAGAAAGAGATATTTATTTTCATACAGATGCAGTCCAAACAGTGGGGCATATTCCAATAAATGTAAAATCGTTTAACGTTGATTTACTCAGTCTTTCTGCACATAAATTTTATGGCCCGAAAGGTGTGGGAGCCATTTATGTAAGAAAAGGTGTTAAAGTTAAACCTTTTATGGATGGTGGTGGTCAGGAGAAAGGAATAAGGTCAGGCACGCTTAATACAACCGGAATAATTGGCCTTGGGGAAGCTGCAAGGCTTGCAAGTGAAGAAATGGAGCAGACTGAGAGTGATGTTAAAAAAATGAGAGATTTACTGTGGGATAAAATTCAAAAACAGATTCCTAAAGTTTATTTAAATGGCGCAGAAATTGATAGCAGACTCTCTAATAACCTCAACATTATAATAAAAGGAATAAGAAATGAACCCCTGCTTGTTGCACTAAACGAGAGAGGAGTTATTGCAGGTGGAGGTTCAGCATGTGCGGCAGGAAGCAAGTACCCTTCGCATGTATTGAAATCAATAGGCGTGAAAGATAATGATATTTTTGGTGCTTTGAGGATTACTATTGGTAAGTTTAACAAAATTGAATACGTTGATTATGTTGTTCAAAGCCTAAATGAAATTGTTAATTCTCTCAGGGATTTGAGTCCTTTCTGGGAAGGAGAATAAGATGTATCCTAAAATTATCATTGAGCATTTCATGCATCCTAAAAATGTTGGACGCCTTGAGAATCCATCAAACATCGGTACTTACGAGACGCTTTCAAAAGCGAAAGCGGTTTTTTATTTTCTTATTGAAGATGATATTGTGAAAGATATAAAATACCAGGTTGCAGGATGCCCATATGCAATTGCTGTTGGCTCGATTCTTTCAGAATATGCAAAGGGGAAGCGTATTTTTGAACTTGCGAAAATCAACAAAAAATTTTTAGAAAAATATTTTCCAGTTGACGAAGATAAAGAAGAGTGCATAAATCTGCCGCTTAGAGCTTTTTTGAACGGTCTCAGTAAGATTTAGAGGTAGTTGCAAAATATTACTTCTTTAGTTATAATTAAATAGGAGGAAAAAATGGTAACAAAAGAAGAAGTGCTGGATGCTTTAAAAAATGTTTATGACCCTGAGATACCAGTTGATATTGTTGCCTTAGGGCTGATTTATAAATTGGAAATTAACGAAGAGTCAGGCGCTGTAAAGATTCTAATGACTCTAACTGCTCCAGGTTGTCCGATGGGGAATTACATTGTAAGCGATGCTGAGATGGTTGTGAAAGCGCTTGAAGGCGTTAAAGACGTCCAAATTGAAATTACCTACGATCCACCCTGGTCCCCTGAAATGATAAGTGAAGAGTCAAAAAAGGAGCTTGGTTATTCATGAGAGTTTATTTCGATAATGCCGCCTCAACGAGAACAGACGAAAGAGTTATTGAGGCAATGCTTCCATACTTTACTGAAAAATATGCCATACCTACTTCGCAATTTTCTCATTCTTTTGGAGTAGAGGTAAGCGATGCAATTAGTCTTTCGAGGCAAACAATAGCTTCTCACGTTGGAGCAAGCGATGCGGAAGAAATAATTTTTACATCATCGGGAACCGAGGCTAACAACCTTGCAATAAAAGGAGTTGCATATGCGAATTCCAATAGTGGGAAACATTTAATTACTTCTCAGGTTGAGCATCTTTCAGTTTTAGAATCCATGAGAAAACTTGAACAAGAAGGATTTGAGGTTACCTACCTTCCAGTTGATAGCTCAGGGTTTATTGACATAGACAAGCTAAAACTCTCCCTTAGAGATGACACAATACTTGTTTCTGTCCAGCTTGCAAACCATGAAACTGGTACCTTACAGAATTTTGAGGAAATTGCAAATATCGTTAAAGGCAAAGGCGTTTTATTGCATACTGATGCAGCAATTTCGTACCCATACATTAATATATCTGCCGATAGATTTCCTGTCGATCTTATGACTATTTCGCCTCATAAATTCTATGGACCAAAAGGTATTGGAATTCTGTATGTGAAGAAGGGAACGAAGATAACAAAACTTATAGACGGAGGCTTTAATGAGTTTAACATTAGGGCGGGATCGGAAAACGTTCCGGGAATTGTAGGAGCAGCCAAAGCGGTAGAAATATTTGATTACAAGGACGTTGAAAAAATCCATAAGTTAAAAGGACTCCTTGTCCGAAGAATCGAACAAGAGATTAGCGACGTTGAACTAAATGGGAGCAGAAATAATGCATTGCCTCAGATTGCAAACTATACATTCAGTTACATCGAAGGGGAATCCGTATCTCTGAGGCTTGACTTTGAGGGAATTGCAGTAACAACAGGTTCAGCATGCTACAGCAGGAACTTACAGGCAAGCTATATACTTATTGCGATGGGAAAAAGTCACGAACAGGCACATGGTTCAATTCGTTTTTCGCTCTCAAAGTATAATACAGAGGAAGAAATTAACTATACCGTTGATAAATTGGCTGAAATAGTTGAGGACTTGCGGAAACTCAGTCCGTTAGGAAAGGAGTGATATTATGCCTACACCATATACCAAGCTTGTAATCGAGCATTTTAAAAATCCCCATAATGTTGGTGAGATTGAAAATCCTGATGTGAAGGTTACGGAAGGTAGCCCTGCGTGCGGGGACATGCTCACTTTGTATTTAAAGGTCGATCCAGTTACTCATAAAATAACAGATATTAAGTTCAAATCATTTGGCTGTGCATCAAATATTGCAACGGGTTCGATAATTACAGATCTTGTAGCAGGGAAAACGGTCGAGGAAGCCCTAAAGATTACCTGGAAAGATGCAGCAGAAGCACTTGGTGGTTTACCTCCCGTAAAAATTCATTGTTCGGTCCTTGCAGCAGATGCGCTACATTCAGCAGTTGAAATTTATATGGAAAAGGAAGGACTCGTAAAAGAGAAAAATCCGACTAAAATGGAAACGGTTTTTCAGAAGCTTACACATGTTATAGACCCAAACACGGGTGTTGATATCGTTAAATCTAAAATCATTAAAGGCGTTAAAATTGAAAATGGAATCATTTTCATCGAAGTTGATCTCAAGGAGAATGACCAGTTTGCAGCTAATGTTAAGGAAGAAATCCTTGAGAGGCTTGGATATCTTTGGGATATTAAGGAAGTGAAGGTTAGTTTTTCAAAATGAAAGTTAAAGTTAAGCTTTACGGAGATTTTTTACGACAAGGACCTGAAGAAAGTATTGTTGAGCTTCAAGATGGCTCTACTGTTGAGGAACTTCTTAAACACTTTGAAATTTCTGAAAGAAATTATATAATAATCCTTGTAAATTTAAAGCGTTCATGGTTTGAGGGAGCGCTAAAAGACGGTGACACAGTTAGTATTTTTTCACCTGTAGGAGGAGGATAAATTTAAAACAAAGGAGGCTTAATAAATGAAAAACAATCAAGGAGGATTTTATGGTTGTAATAAGAGAACTTCTCCAGGAAATAAAAAAAGACTTGGAAGTCTATTCAAAAAATGATCCAGCAATTGAGAACAAATGGGATATTTTCTTTTCGGTGTCATTCAGAGGTTTAGTTTGGTACAGAATTTATCATAAGCTCTATCAGAGAGACCATAAATTAATAGCTAAATATTTATATTTTAGAACAAAACTCAAATATCAAATGGATATCCACCCCAAAGCAGAGATTGAACCAGGAGTAATGATTGACCACGGAAATGGAGTTGTCATTGGTTCAACGGCTTTCATAGGAAGCGGCACAATAATTTATCACGGGGTTACGCTTGGCTCAAGAAGGATTACGAGTGGAAAGCGGCACCCAACTATTGGTAGAAATTGCTTTATTGGAAACCATGCCTCGATCCTTGGTAATATAAACATAGGTAACAATGTAAAAATTGGGGCAAACTGTGTAGTACTCACCGATATTCCAGATAATTCTACAGTCGTAGGAATACCAGGTAGAATTTTAAAAACATAAGGAGGATAAAATGGTAGATGTTGTTGGTATAATTGGCAATACACCGATTGTTGAATTGAGACAAAACAAGAATATCTTTCTAAAACTTGAACTTCTTAATCCAGGCGGAAGCGTAAAAGATAGAATTGCATATTTCATGGTCAAAGATGCTATCGAAAGAAATATGCTCAAGGAAGGCGATACTATAGTAGAACCAACCTCAGGAAATACAGGTATATCCCTTGCCATGGTTAGTAAAACTTTCGGAATTAAAGTAATTCTTACAATGCCTGACTCACTGAGCAAAGAAAGAATTTCATTAATGGAAGCTTATGGAGCTCTTGTAATTCTCACAGAAGGGGCGAAAAGAATGGATGGAGCAATTGAAAAAGCTCACGAATTGATTGAAACAGGAAAAGCAAAATTAATGTTACAACAGTTTGAAAATCCTGCAAATCCATTAGCTCATGAACTAACAACAGGACCTGAAATATTACGACAAATGAACTATGATGTAGATGCTTTTGTAGCTGGCGTTGGAACCGGAGGAACGATAACAGGAGTTGCAAGAATTGTCAAAAAATTTATTAGAAACATTAAAATCTTTGCTGTTGAGCCTTCTCAATCCCCTGTTCTTTCTCACGGAAAGCCTGGTTCTCATACAATTGAAGGTATAGGAGCAGGTTTTATTCCCAAAGTTTTAGATTTGAAACTTATAGATGATGTTATTTGTATCGATCAAGACGAGGCAAGGCAGGCTGCAAGAGAACTTGCAAGAGAAGAAGGAATATTTGCGGGACCATCCTCTGGCGCTAATATTCTGGGAGCCCGGTTAGTTTCGGAAAAATACAACTTTAAAAGAGTATTAACGATCGCTCCCGATAGAGGTGAAAGATATTTATCTGAAAACCTGTTTACTCCCTGAAGATCCTTCTTCTTCTCAGTAGTCAAAGGAAGGTTACCTTCTGTACCTAAAACTTTAAAAGACAAGAGATCGTTTAAAAGTTTTGCAAGGAATACTATTTGAAAGAAAATGAAAAAAATATAAAATAAAGCTGGAGGTGAATTATGGTACAAGACCCTGTTTGTAAAATGATCCTTGAGAAAGATGAAGCAAAGGCGACCGTTGAGTACAACGGAGAAATGTATTACTTCTGTTCGCTTCACTGCAAAGAAGAATTTGTTAAGGATACCGAGAAGTATATTTCCAAAAAGCAAAAACGACCAGAAAGTTCAGGATGTTAAAATGCTTTCTAAGGATGAACTGGCTCGATATGACAGACAGATAAGAATCGACAAAATTGGTGAGGTCGGCCAATTGAAGTTAAAGCAGTCTTCTGTCGTAATAGTAGGAGCTGGAGGACTAGGAAGCCCTATCTCTATGTACTTAACTGCTGCAGGTGTTGGAAGGATTGGTTTGGTTGACGGGGACAAAGTTTCTATCACTAATCTTAACAGACAGATTCTTTATGGGACAGATGATGTAGGGAAAGATAAGGTTTTTGTTGCAAAAGAGCGACTGAAGAAGTTGAACCCCTATGTAAAAGTAGAAATCTACCCTACTTGGTTTACTGATATCGATATAGCGAAAAATATTTTTTTAAAGTATGATGCAGTAATTGATGCAACAGATAACTTTCAAACCCGTTATCTTATAAATCAAGCTTGTGTTTCTTTGGGCAAACCACTTTTTGTTGGTGCAGTTGGACGATTTATTGGACAGGCGATGGATGTGTCGCCGCATGAAACAGCATGCTTTAACTGCGTTTTTCCGGAAAAGGAAAAAGAAGTGGTTTCACTTATGACGGAACGAAATCTCTCTGAAGGAATCATCGGTACGCTTGTTGGAACTATCGGCACAATCGTAGCTTCAGAATTTATTAAGTTTACCCTTAATATTGGCAACACGCTCTTTAACAAGTTACTTATATACGACCTTATAAATAATGAGTTTTCAATAATCAATTTAGAGAAGAATCCAAAGTGCTCGATTTGTGGCGACTTGAATAAGTAGAATTGATTAATCACTTGTAAAAAGGCATGTTTATCTTATTGTTTGGTTTTTTTAGAAATATCTTGAAATTATTTGGAAACTTGTTATAATTATTTCGGAGGTAATAGACATGGCAAATTGTGATCCATTTGAAGAAGTAATGAAGCTGGAAAAAGAGATCGACGATATCTTCTCTCGATTCTGGGGAGGCACGAAGTTTGGTAGAGCTCTTCCTACGGGGAGAGGTACTATTAGAGACCTTGCTCCTTCTATTTTACCTGTTTTTGGTCCTGAAGCTGATGTGGTTGAAAAAGACAAGGGAATCGATGTAAAAATTAATCTACCTGGCGTTAACAAAGATGGTGTAAAAATAAAAGTTACCGAGGATACAGTTAGTGTCTCTGGAGAAATAAAGAAGGAAAAGAAGGAGAAAGAAGAAAATTACACAATCGAGGAGAGGTATTATGGTTCCTTTATGAGAGTCCTTTCTCTTCCATCGAAAGTTGACTCAGACAAAGCCCAGGCAAATTTTGAAAATGGCGTGCTTGAGATTTCAATTCCTAAAATAGGAAAAGGCAAGAAATCAAAAGAAATAAGCCTTTAGTCATTTGTAAGGCCCCCTTAAAAAGGGGCCTTTTTTGCTTTTTTAAAAATTAGACAAATGCTTATAATATCTTTGAAAATATGAAAATGTTATTAGAGTTTTTCCGAAAGAAAATTAAACTTTATTCTTTGATTATTTTACTACTCATTGTGGTGGATTTGCTACAGGTTTTGATTCCATTATTTACTAAGCGAGCAGTTGATGCAATAACGAAAAGCCAAGCACAAAGTCTTGTTAAAAACGGTGTATTGATAATGTCTATTTCGCTCGGCATAATCACAATAAGAATACTTTACAATTATTTCTTGAGGAGACTGGTTTTGGGTCTTGATTTCGAGATAAAAACCAGTCTTTACAATAAGTACATTGAGCTTTCCAAGAGAGTGTTCGATACAAAAGAAATTGGGGACCTAATGTCGAGAGTTACAAGCGACACAATGTCCGTTAGAATGTTTCTCATAATGGGATTTCTTGGCATGCTCGACGTTTTTTTGCTTGGACTTACGACGTTTATTTCAATGTTTCTTATGAGTAGGAAGCTGACTTTGGTTGTAATTACCCCTCTCTTTTTCCTCATTCCTCTAACGTTCAACTTCGGCAAGAAGATACACAAGTTCTACAAAAAAGTTCAGATTATTTTTGCAGATATGACGGTGAGAATTAGAGAGGTCATAAATGGTATTCGTGTCGTAAAAGCTTTTACAAGGGAAAGTTATTACCTAAAGCTTTTTACTGCCGTTAATGAGCAGTATATCAAAGAAAACTTGAAACTTGTGAAACTTGACGGCTTTCTTGACCCGACAATAAATCTTTTCACAAATATGTCAGTGTTGCTCCTTTTGTTTTTTGGAGGCACTTTTGTAATAAGGGGAAGCGTTGACATTGGAACGATTGTTGCCTTTTTCCAGTATATTCAAACGCTTGCATGGCCTATAATGGCGATTGGCTTTTCAACTGCACTTTACAAGAGGGCACATGCTTCTCTCGACAGGATTAACGAGATACTCAAAATTCCAACTTACGGTATTAAAGAGACATTCTATGAAAGATCAGAGGTTGCCTGTTGTGTTGAGGTAAAAAATTTGAGCTATTCATACAACCAAGATAGCGTTAATGCGTTGAATGGCATTTCTCTTACGATTTCCCCCAAAGAGGTTCTGGGCATAACCGGCCCACCAGGCTGCGGCAAGAGCACGTTGATTCAACTCATGATGAGAGTCTATGACCCGCCAGAAGGCACCATTTTCATAGATGGAGCTGATATCCTTGATATTGACATTGCTACACTAAGAAGATATATGGCTTATGTTCCCCAGGATCCTTTTCTCTTCAGTGATACGATAGCAAATAACATATTGGTTGGCAGGAGAACAGCAACAAATGACGAGATTATAGAAGCAACGAAAATTGCTGGCATTTATGACGACATAATTAATTTTCCAAAGGGCTTTGATACAGTTGTCGGGGAGCAGGGGATAACTCTTTCAGGAGGAGAACGTCAGAGGGTATCAATGGCTCGTGCAATTGTTTCTCAAAAGCCGATTTTAATTTTCGACGATTCTCTTTCAGCGGTTGACACTAACACCGAGAAACGAATTGTTACAAACTTAAATGGTTATCTTTCTGAAAATAAGATAATAACAATTATTGTGTCTCAGAGAATTAGTGCCCTCTCCATTGCAAACAACGTTCAGGTAATCGTTAATGGCAAAATTATAGAATACGGTAACCCAGAAAACTTGCTTGCCAAAAAAGGATACTACTATCACCTCTACAGAAAACAACTTCTTGAGGGAGTTGAAATATGAAAGGTAAGTATTTAAAAAGTTTTATTCCCTACTTCAAGAAATACAAGTTGCAGATATTTTTTGCGTTTGTTGCCTTAATCGCTGCATCAGTCTTAGCTTCTATTATACCTCTCCTATCAAAAAAAGCGATTGATAATATAACTGCATCAAAAAACATTCCAAGACTTATATACTATTCTGTCATTTTTGTTTTGACGATTTTAGGACTGTATATTGCAAGGCTTTTGCAGATCTACATTGGCAATTCAGCTGGCCAAAAAATCATGAAAGACATTAGAAAAGATCTATTTTCCAAAATGGAGAGCTTTGAAATTGATGTCTTCTCAAGAGAGCCCGCAGGGAAAATCATCACGCGAATCACTAATGATGTCGAGAATATGAATGACCTTTTAAATTACGGTTTGATTTCACTCCTTGGCGATATTCTGTTTGTTTTTTTTGCGATAGTATTCCTTTTCTATATTAATCCTAAGCTTGCTCTTATTGCTACGTCTCCACTCCCTGTTGCCATCTTTATTTCGCTGCTTCTTGGTAATAAGATCGAGCATGTTTTTGAACAAGTGCGTGATGCCCTTACCAAAATGAACATTCACATGCAAGAGAGCCTGAGTGGTCTTACAATATTGCAGAGCTTTAACGACGAAACTCATAATAGAACACTTTTCAGAACCTACGCAAATGAATTTAGAGATAAGTTCTATAGATCGCAGATGCTTAACACGCTTCTTAGACAGTTGATCAATTTTGTATCATATCTTTCCAATTTCTTGTTGATAATTTTTGGAGGATTCCTCGTCATCAACAACAAGGCGACAATTGGAACGTTACTTGCTTTCCTTTCATATCTTAACCAACTCTACGGACCATTGGGTGACTTATCTGATAAGTTCTCAATCCTTCAGAATGCAGTTGCTTCTATGAAAAAAATAGACGAATTTATGACCGAAAACAAAGTTGAGGATAAGAGTGGGAGAGTTGACGTTGAGATTACAGGTAACATTGAGCTTCGAGGTATAAATTTTTCTTATGACAAGAAAGACTCCGTGATTAAAAATATCTCGATAAAAATAAACAGAGGAGAAAAAGCTGCAATTGTCGGCTTTACTGGAGCAGGTAAGTCAACAATTGCAAACTTAGTGCTCGGCTTTTATAATGCCGATTCTGGGAGCGTTATTTTTGATGGCGTCGATATTTTGAAAATAAACAAGACAAAATTGCGTGAGAACATGGCAATCGTTCAGCAGAATATATTCATATTCAAAGGTACCGTTAAAGAAAATATAACGCTTGGAAGAGATGACTTTAGGGATGAATTAATAATTGAAGCCTGCAAAAAACTTGGAGTGCATGATTCCATAATGAAGCTTGATAAAGGATATGATACCGAACTAATAAGTGAAGGGAAAAATATTTCCTTCGGGGAGCGTCAGCTCATCTCATTTGCGAGAGCACTTGTCTACAATCCAAAGATTTTGATTCTTGACGAGGCAACTGCTTCTATCGACACTAACACAGAGGAACTGATTGATAAAGGTGTGAGCAAAATCATGGAAGGAAGAACTTCTATTGTGATTGCCCACCGCTTGTCAACAATTCGTAACGCTAACAGAATCTATGTAATCAACAAAGGGAAGATTGTCGAACAGGGGACACATACAGAGCTTATAAAGAAGCGAGGCCTTTATTACGAACTCTATACTACCCAATTTAGGAACTATTAGATTTCTAAAATAAAAAGAAGGGAAGGTGATGGGGACACCCTCCCTGGCATGAATAAGAAAGGAGGTAGGTATCAGGTAATTCGGTGGCGAATACCTGAACTTACTTAGACGGCATTATATATAAAATTTCCAGTAAGTCAATAGAAAAATGAGAGAATTTTGTAGAATAGGTATAAATTTTTTGTTAAGCTCTATTCTTGTTCTTGAATAAGAGTTTTTACTTATATCAAAAAATGTGTAAAATTATCGAAAGTAAAATAGTTAAAAAGGAGTAAACCAGTTTAAGCGTAATTAAAGGAAGAAGGAGGAAAAATGCTTAATTTTGAAAGTCCTAAAGATGCTGCCTCATTTGTAAAAGGAAACGACGTACAGCAGATTGACATTAAATTTACAAATCTTTTTGGTGGTTTACATCACATTACTATTCCCGCATCTCGTTTGAGCAGGAAAACTTTTGAAGAAGGAATTGGATTTGATGGTTCTTCTATCCCGGGGTTTGCTTCAATAGAAAAGAGCGATATGGTAGTAATTCCAGACTTGAAAAGGTCTTTTATTGACCCGTTTTACAAAATCAAAACCCTCTCTTTTATCGGGTCAACTTTTGAAGCTGCGGACAAAAAAGAATTTGCACTTGACCCTCGAGCGATTGCTTCTAAGGCAGAAAGGCTTCTCTCAAAAATGAATTTCGCAAACAGAAGCCTATGGGGGCCTGAGTATGAATTTTACGTTTTTAATAGCGTCAACTATCAAAACGAAGAGAACGTTTGTTTCTACGAAGTAGATTCAGAAGAGGCCCATTGGAACTCCTTGAACGAAGAAAGTGCTAATCGTGGATACTCAATTAAAAAAGGTAAAGGGTACCATACAGTACCCCCGAAGGATAAACTTTATAATTACCGATCTGAACTCTCAGCCCATCTGGAAAATATAGGGATAGAGGTAAAATATCATCATCATGAGGGGGGAGGTGCCGGACAAGTAGAACTTGAAGTTCAGATGAAGGAGCTGCTTCAATCTGGAGACCAGGGACAACTCATTAAATACTTTGCAAAAATGGTTGCTTATGAAAGCGGATTTACTGTTACATTCATGCCTAAGCCATTGTTTAACGAGGCTGGTTCTGGAATGCACTTTCATCAGATGCTGTTTAAAGATGATGCTCCAATTTTCTACGAGAATGGCTCTCAGCCTTTCGAACTTTCTAAAATTGCACTTAATTACATTGGAGGGATCCTTCACCATTCTTCTTCACTACTTGGAATCACAAACCCTTCAACAAATTCTTATAAACGCCTAATGCCTGGTTTTGAGGCTCCTATAAAAGCGTGCTTCTCTCTTTCTAATCGCAAAGCTGCCATCAGGATACCAGCTTATGCAACATTGCCTGTTGAAAAGAGGATAGAGTTTAGGCCACCGGATGCGACTGGCAATATTTATCTATCTCTTTCTGCGATGCTTCTTGCAGGGTTGGATGGGATAGAGAAGTCGATAGATCCAATAAAAGAAGGTTTTGATTCGTTTGAAACAGGCAAATTACTTCCTGCCTCTTTGGAAAATTCTATAAAAGCCCTAAAAGATGACAATTCTTACCTTTTAAAAGATAATGTTTTCACTGATGATTGTTTAAAAAACTGGATAGCTGAGAAAGAAAAAGAATTGGAAGAGTTGAATTCAAGAGTACATCCATACGAAATTGAATTATACTATGATTGTTAGTTATCATAGGTAAAGAGAAAAGATGGAGAAAAAATCAGATTTAATTTTTTACGCCTTCGCTTTAATTACTGCTATGGTTGGTTTTGATTGGTTCATGTGGGGTCCGATTATTCATTCGATAGTTCTTCCTAAATATAATGTACCATCATTTCTCGTAGCAATTTTTATCTCTGCAATACCATTAATGCTTGTTCTTTTTTCTTACTTTTCAGGCAATCTTGCCGATAAGAATCCAAAGCGAACTACTATAATTGCAGCTGTATTACTTGGAGTAACTTCCTTAGTAAAACCTTTCATGTTATTTAGTTTCTATGCACTT
Source organism: Caldisericum sp. (assembly GCA_020692945.1). Taxonomy (GTDB): domain Bacteria; phylum Caldisericota; class Caldisericia; order Caldisericales; family Caldisericaceae; genus JAIMJY01. The sequence goes on from JAIMJY010000008.1 coordinate 24,259, forward strand.
TTATTGGTGCATTTAGTTTTTGCGTTGAGTGCGGTCTTTTGTTTTACCTCCTGGTCACCTCTCACATATAGGTTATACGAAAGAGACAATGCTGCGCGTAAAATTGCTCTTTTTACTGCTGCATTAACTATTGGAGAATTTCTGGGTTACCTTATTACTTATCCTATCGTTACAAAGATTGGTTTGTTTAACGTGTTATTAATCTATGGTATTATCTCAGTTATTTTGTCCTTGATGTACATTTACGTAATCACTAAAAACGAATTCCCATACTCTGTGGAGGCACGCCCGAGACCGTCAATTTTAAAGGGATTCGAGCTTGTTCTAAAAGAAAGAACATTGGTTTACCTTTTTATCATTGCTTTTCTTGATATTGGAGTTTTTGCATGGATTGCAACATGGTATCCTAAACTGTTTACATCTTTCAAAGGAATTAGTCCTGAGCAAGCAAGTCTTGTAAATTCATTAAAACTGATCGGTTGCCTGATTGGCGCTCTTACGGTTCCTGCTTTAAGCCACAAGTTGAAAAAGGTTAAGGTTTTCTTCATTTTCTTGCCAATAATTAGTGCATTAATGTTCTTTCTTGTCCCTTTTGTAAACAATTACACCCTGTTGCTTCTTGATAGTTTAGTTCTTGGAATTACGCTTTTCCCTATGTATCCTATTGGTGTTCATCTCCCAAGTGCATACACTAAAATTGGAATTGAATATGCAGGAATAGGGAGCGGGATTATTCTAATTTTTGCAAATCTTGGAGGTTTTCTCTTCCCTCAACTTGGAGTTCTAACTCACGGGCTATGGTCCTCGCTAATTATATTTGGAACTATCCCTATGCTTCTAATATCTATAACTGCCTTGTTCTTCAGTGATCCAGATACATACAGAAAATAAAATATTACAGAGCATTCTCTGAGAGCCTAAAATTCTTTCTCAGAAAAGGCTTCAACTTTGTATGTTTCAACTTCAAGATTTTTCATCTTGTAACAATCAATGCTTAGTCCAGCTTTCAAACAGAGCTGTTTAAAAAAGTTTTCTTTGCTTGGAAGTTCGTCCCACACTTGTGGAAGAAACGTTGCCTGATAAAATCCTGATCTTATTATTACGCCATCCTTTTTTGCACTTATCTTTGAAAACAATTCATCAACGTTTGAGAATTGAATTTTTTTAGGGACAGTCAATATTGAAATCTCTATGAGTATTTTTTCGAATTCTTTAGCAGTTAGGGGATAGAAACGAGGATCTCTGAAGGCGGCATTTATAGAATTGTCTATGACGTCAAAAATAAGAGGTTTGACTGGTAGTATTGAGCCAATGCAACCTCTCAGTTCTTTGTTAATTGTCAGTGTTACAAAAGTTCCGCGTTCTTCAAATAACTCATTCTCTTTGAGTTCATTCTTCGAAGGGTATATCTTCTTTTTTGCATCAAGGTAATATTTTATTGACTTTCTTGAAATATCAAGAAGCGTTTTCTTTTGAATATCATTCATACTTATTCCTTGTAGAACGCATACGACCCATATCCCACAACTTTCGTTTTCGGTCCTGCAGTATCGCCACTATTTGCATAAGTAATTATTTTACTTTGCCACCCTAATTTTTTTGCAAGATGCATCAGTGCCTTGATACCAGTTTTCCCACATGCCTGGCATTTTGCCAATTCCTTAAAGTCAAGGTTGGTTATTGCATTGTTGCAATGTTTGTCTAGTTGTATAGCTTTTCCATATTCGTAATAATGACTAAGGTCCGAACTTACAATAAACAAACTAGGCTCATCACTGTATTTTTCTAAAACATTGGCAAGATAAGATGGGTCAATGTCTCCAGTGAGTATGGGAATGATTTCAAAATCTTGCAATGCGTATTGAAGAAAAGGAAGTTGAACTTCAACGGCATGCTCTTCAATGTGTGCGTCGAGAAGAAAATGAAACCCATCTTCTTCTAAAAGACGAGAAGCAATTTTTGAAACTTTAACAAGCCCTAATGGTGTCTTGTATGCGTCGAACACGCCAACTGAAGCTCCTCTAAAATACTCGTAGTGAGAAGGTGCAATAATGAAAACCCTATAGAATTTCGTACTATCTAGATTATTCAATTGTCTGTAGCTTGCTCCAGCTATAACGCCAGAATAAATGTAACCAGCGTGTGGAGCGACAATTGCTTTAAGGTCAGGAAGTTCAAAAAATTCTGAATTTTCAATATATCGCCTTATTAAGGATCTCAATTCCTCTTTGTCCCCTGGATAAAAAGTACCCTCTACTGCTGGTTCCCTTATCTTCATTGATTTCCTCCTATTATTTGCATATATTATAACTCATATTTGATAATTAGTGAATAACTTTTCTTTAGCGCATGGTAAATTCTCAATATTTGCAGAGTTTCACTATTTGTTGTCTTTTTAACGTTTATGGTATAATTTTCATACTTGAATGTTTGTGTAAAAAGGCTACAATTATTTAGATAAATCTTTAATTTTTGAAAGGAGGCAATATAGAAGAGAAAGAAGAGTCCAATGAAAGCAAAACCAATGAAGAGATTATCAACGAGAACAATAAAATAGAGAAAGAGAATTACGTTACTCAAGAGAAAACAACAAATGAAGGAGAAGACAATAACGAGAAATATCCTTCAAATATTAGCATTTGTGTTAGCTTACAACATAAAATTTTAAAAGGAGATTAAAATGTGGGACCCTTCTAAGCACAAGAAATCAGAAAATGAAGCGTATATTTCTGGAAGAGCAAGCGAGTGGGTGCATTTTCCTATTGTTTTAACTCAGATACTTGTGCCTATTTCATTCTGGTTTGTGAAGTGGTATTATGTTTTAATAGCGCTTGTTGTTCTTGACATAGCATGGGGGTTTGTGAGAGACAAGTATATTAGTGTTAGGCTGGCAGATACTATATGGCAGATAAATAAAGTTAAGTGGATTATCTTTATTGTGTTTGGAGGGACCTACATCGCAAAAGACATGTACGTGGAAGCTGCACTTTCTTTTTTGTGGCCATTTGTTTCGCTTTTACTTGCATTTATCAACCCAAAGCAGAATTTCGATGCCATTAAAAAGAAATTCGAAAGTGCATTTGCAAAATGAGTTTAAAGTACATTGACACAAGTTTTTAAAGTGGTATATTATCGGAGGTAAATTTAAAAATCCGACTAAAAAGTTCGGATTATAAAAGATTAAAGGAAAGGAGAACACATTGGAAAAAGTAAAAGTAATCATCATGGGTGCTGCAGGGAGGGACTTTCACAACTTCAACACCTACTTCAGAACAAGACCAGAGTATGAGGTTGTTGCATTTACAGCTACTCAGATTCCAAACATTGAGGGAAGGCTCTATCCTCCAGTTCTGGCTGGAGAATTCTATCCGCAAGGTATTCCTATCTATCCTGAAAGCGAGCTTCCAGAGCTAATCAAAAAGTTGAGCGCACAGAGAGTTGTTTTTGCCTATAGCGATGTACAGCACGAGTATGTTATGCACAAGGCTTCGTTAGTTATGGCGAAAGGTGCAGATTTCTGGCTTATGGGCCCTGATAGCACAATGATCAAATCAACTAAAACTGTCATTTCTGTTTGTGCGGTCCGTACTGGTTCTGGAAAGAGTCAAACAACAAGGAGAGTTGTAAAAATCTTGAGAGAAAAAGGAAAGAGGGTTGTTTCAATAAGACACCCTATGCCATATGGCAACCTTGCAGAGCAAGCGGTACAGCGTTACGCAACGTATGAGGACCTTAATAAGTACAAGTGCACAATCGAAGAGCGCGAGGAGTATGAGCCTCACATTGATCTGGGCGCAATTATCTATGCAGGTGTAGACTATGAGGCTATTCTCAGAGAAGCAGAGAAAGAAGCAGACGTAATTATCTGGGACGGTGGAAACAATGATTTTCCATTCTACTATGCTGATCTTCAGATTGTTGTTGCAGACCCGCTGAGAGCAGGTCATGAGGTTTCTTATCATCCCGGAGAAACAAACTTTAGAATGGCAGATGTAATTGTTATTAATAAAGAAGATTCAGCCGAGCCTGTAAATGTTGAAGAGATCAGAAAGCACGCTCAGGAAATTAACCCAGATGCCATTATTGTTGATGCAGCTTCCCCTGTGTTTGTAGAGAATGGAGAGATTATTAAGGGTAAGAGAGTAGTCGTTGTTGAGGATGGACCAACATTAACGCATGGCGGGATGAACTACGGTGCTGGTTATGTTGCTGCCAAGAAGTGGGGGGCAAAGGAAATTGTTTCTCCGCTACCATATGCATTGGGTTCAATCAAGGCAACTTATGAAAAGTACAACCAAACAAAGGATGTTCTTCCAGCAATGGGATACAGCGATACTCAGATAAAAGAGCTTGAAGAAACCATAAACAGTATTCCAGCAGACGTTGTTGTTATTGGAACGCCAATCGATCTTAGAAGGGTTATGAAGTTGAACAAGCCTGCAGTGAGAGTAAGATATGAATTACAAGAGATTGGGAATCCTACTCTTGAGCAGATAATCACTGATAAATTTGGAGGATAGCATGTCCGTTAATTTAAAAGGAAAATCGCTTCTTTCTTTAAAAGATTTTTCAAGGGAAGAACTTGAAGAGTTTCTATCACAGTCAGAGAAACTTAAAATTGAGCATATGTCTGGCAAAAATGAACCGCTTCTTCACGGTCGTACGATAGCCGTGATTTTCGAGAAGCCTTCCACAAGGACGAGAGTATCATTTGCAGTCGCAATCAATGAACTTGGGGCTTTCCCTCTCGTTCTTGAAACTACAAACATGCAGCTCAACAGAGGCGAAACTGTGTCTGATACTGCAAGAGTAATGGGTAGATATGTCCAAGGAATCGTTGCAAGGGTCTTTGCACAGAAAACACTTGAGGATATGAGAGACTATTCAGGTGTGCCGGTTGTAAATGCTCTTTCCGATTATTCTCATCCCTGCCAGATCGTGGGCGACCTTCTTACAATAAAAGAAAAAAAAGGAAAACTTGAAGGTTTGAAATTTGCATACCTTGGAGACGGCAATAATGTGGCAAACTCTATTTTATTCGGTGGAGCAAAGTTAGGGATGCACGTTTCAATTGCAAGCCCTGAGGGTTTCGAGCCAAAAGAAGATGTTGTAAACATTGCTAAAAAGTTTGCTGAAGAATCACACGGCTTGGTTACGATAACCAATAACCCTGAAGAGGCTGCAAAAAATGCTGATATTATTTACACAGATGTTTGGGCCTCAATGGGGCAAGAATCCGAACACGATAAGAGAGTAAAGATTATGATGCCATACCAGATCAATGATAGGGTTCTTGATTTTGCCAAAAAGGACGTCATCGTAATGCATTGCTTACCTGCTCACAGGGGAGAAGAGATTACCGATTCAGTTATCGATGGTACTCACTCAGTTGTGTTTGACCAGGCAGAAAATAGACTTCACGCACAGAAAGGCATTCTTTCGCTATTGATTCGGTAGTAGTGTTTTAGTAAGGGAGGCTGCTTTAGCCTCCCTTTTTTAGATTTCTTCGCCGTTTGATCTTTTTAATGCGTACAATCCTGCCCCTATGCTTACTGCATCTTCTCCTAAACGAGACTCAACTATCTTTACACTATTTTTTGGAATTTCGAGTGTAAATCTATCGAAGACTTCGTAGATAACTTTTTTTACTGGAGAAAGCCCTTTGACAAGGCCCCCAGCAAGGATGATTTTTTCGGGATTAAGTATATTTGCAACATAGGATAAGGCAAGTCCAATATAATGAGCGGCTCTCGTTAAAACTTCTATCGAAAGCTTATCCTCATTTAAGGCTGCTTCTTTAATGTCCATTACATCAATTTTTGAAATATCTCCACGCAGTATATTTAAAACTATTGTCTTTCTACCTGTTTTTATTTCATCGATCATTGCTCTTTTTATAGACGGTCCGGAAGCAATCGTTTCAAGACAACCTCTTTTTCCGCATCCGCAAATTAGACCATTTTCTTCAACAGTCAAGTGCCCAATTTCCCCTACGAGATTATCTGAGCCTCTAACGAGGTGTTTGTTTATGACTATCGCTCCGCCGATGCCAGTACCAAGCGTTACGAACACAAAGTCATTGACGTTTTTCCCATCGCCTAAGACTAATTCTGCGACTGCTCCTGCCTTGGCATCGTTATCTACAAAAGTTTCAATGCCAGTGGTAGATTTAATTGTTTCTGCGAGCTTAAAATTGTTCAGGAATTTTATATTCGGCGATGATATTACTACTCCTGTTCTGTTGTTGACAAAACCCGCAGAACCTATACCAATTGCTTTAACTTTTACATTGCTTTTTAGTTGATTTATCATTGCATGAATCTTCTCTATTATTTCTTTGCCGTTTTCGGTATCCCCTGTTAAAATTTTTATTTTATTAATTATTGAACCATTGCTTTTCAAAAGCAACCCGTTAATTTTTGTTCCACCAAGATCAATGCCGATTACAATTTCTTCCACTGGTTCTCCTAATCAATTATATCTAATTATAAGGAACTTAGAATAAAAAATCAGAGAATTATTTATCATTTTATTGTTCAATTTTACTAAATTTTAAAAGCCCTACTTCTTCAGAGGGCTTTTAAAAAACAATCAGATTAAAATATTAGGCTAACTTAATTCCAAGTGCCTCGTAGACAGAGTTAAGAAAAGCGTCTTCGGGGAGAGCCCCTTCAAATTGTACTATATCGTTGATTACTATCTTTGGCACCGCGCTAACATTCTTCTCGTTTGACCAATCTGGAAATTCGTTTGCTTCAATCATAACTCCGTTAATAAAATGGTTTTCCATTGCAAACTGGTGAGCTGTACGCACTGCTTTTGGGCAGTAAGGACAAGTTGGTGTTACAAACACAAGGATTTCAACAGGAGAACTAATCTTCTTTACCTGATTTTTAATTGACTCTGGAAGCCCTGTTGAGCCTTTTGATGCGTCAATTATGTCCTCAAGCAATGAAGAAAATTCATAGCCTGACGGGATACCGTAGTATACAACGTTCTTATTAGTGTTTCTTCCTTCAATAAAAAGAGCGGGGATTTCTTTTACCTCGTACTCCTTCTCTTTTGCTTCGTCATCTCTGAAGGTCTGCACTTTTATTTTTTCTGAAAGTGCCGCTACTTCATTCACAATTGACTCAGTGTATGGTAAATACTGCTCATTGTTTTTGCTAACTTTTTTCCCTTTGCTACTCTGTGTGACAAGAGTTAGCCGTACTTCGTCAACAAGATTCTTTGCGAACAAGTCTCTAATGTACTCTTCGTCTTTTCCTTTTAATAATTTTTCCATTTTTCACCTCTCTAAAATTTCTTATTTCTTTATACTTGCTGCTATATATTTTTCGGCTTCATAAGCCGCTATTGCACCATCTCCACATGCTGTTACAACTTGTTTTAAAGGGCTTACCCTTACATCTCCTACTGCAAAAAGCCCAGGTGTTGATGTTTCCATTTTTGGATTTGTGACTATATATCCTTGTTCGTTTAATTGAACAAGATTTTTAAAAATTTTACTGTTCGGTGTTGTCCCAATAGCAACGAAGATGCCGCTTACGGGAATCTCTTTTTGCTTATGGGTTACTACGTTTTCTACAACTAATGCTTCAATTTTGTTGCCACCCTTGATTTTTATAGGTATTTCTTCGAGTTCGTAGGAAATTTTAGATTTAGAGGCTGCCATTTCTTGAAGACTCTTAGACGCTCTAAGCTCTTTTCTTCTATGAATTAGAATTGTCTTTTCTGCAAACTTTGTAAGGTAAATTGCATCATACAATGCAGTATCTCCACCACCTATAACTGCTACTGTCTGACCTTTAAAGAATGGACCATCGCATGTTGCACAGTAAGAAATTCCTCTTCCTCTAAATTTTGGTTCGTCAGATACATGGAGTTTCTCTGGATCTGTACCTGTAGATATGATAACAGTTTTTGACTTTACTTCACCATATTCTGTTAAAGTGTAGAATAAATTTTCTTTTTTCTCAACACCTTTCACATCAGCTGAAACAATTTTAGCACCAAGACGTGATGCTTGTCTCTCAAAATTTTTTGTAAGTTCTGCACCGGAAATACCCTCTGGAAACCCGGGATAGTTTTCTACTAATTCGCTAACCGTGATTTGTCCACCTGACGCAAGCCTCTCGAGTATAAGAGTGTTTAATTTACTTCTTCCAGCGTATATTGCAGCAGTGAGGCCTGCAGGGCCTGCACCTATAATAACAACGTCGTATATAGCGCTTGAGTCAACTCCATTTTCTTTCGAGCTTACTTGAACGTTTAGACCTAATAAATCTTCCATTGAAACCTCCACAAAATTATTACTGCGGTGGTATTATATTAGATTTATGATTTTTTGTCAAGAGTTTTATTTTCCGTTTTTCTAATTAAATTAAGATTTTTGAATA
>JAIMJY010000186.1:0-147 GCA_020692945.1 Caldisericum sp.
AAGTTATTTTTCATTATTGTTGCATTACCTTAGGGGCCACTGGAGAGTTGTTACTGTTGGCATTATCCTTGGTATTATTGCAGAAATATGCACATTGATTTCTCCTTTAATCACGAGGTTCTTAATGGATTTTGTGATTATTGGTAA
>JAIMJY010000186.1:206-389 GCA_020692945.1 Caldisericum sp.
TACTTACCTCGCTCATTGCAAACTATGTTTTAGTTAAGGTATTTAAACTAATCTCGGCAAAACTAAAGCTGGATATGTTTAAAAAACTTCAATATGCACCAATCAGTTTCTATGAGAAAGAAGCAAGCGGAGGTATAAGCTACCGCCTTCTTGGAGATACTGAGTCGCTTGTAGATTCATGGA
>JAIMJY010000186.1:423-1081 GCA_020692945.1 Caldisericum sp.
ACTTCTTATAAGTGCTGTTTTTATGGTCAAGTGGAATTTAACGCTTGCACTGTTTGCATTTATAATTCTTGGTGTGCAGTCATATATAATAGCTCGCTTCAGAGAGCCAATTCTCAATTACGTGAAGAAAGCAAGAGTAAAAGGACAGGAGGTTAATGCCTGTACAGTTGAACACTTTAGAAGAATTCAACTTGTTAAGGCCATTTCTACAGAAGGACTTGAGCAGAAAAATTTCTTTAAAAGACTCCAGGAATTGATAAGTTTAGAAATAAAAACTTTTATGATTTCTAAGTTTTCTAATGTTTTGCAGTCTTTAATTAGTAATGCCTGGTCACTTGGCATCCTTTTCTATGGTGGGATGCTTACAATACAAGGAAGGATGACTATTGGAACATTAATGGCTTTTATGATGTTTACGGGTATTCTTTATCAACCAATCGCAGGCCTTACTAATTTAATCCTTTCCTTTCAGAGTGTGCGGGTAAACCTGATGAGAGTAAAAGAGTATTTAGAAATTAAGCCAGATGTAGTAGAAAAAAATGACGCAATAGATTTTGTTCCAAAAGAAGGAAAAATCACCGTAGAAAACGTTTCGTTTAGTTATGGAGAAAAAATCGTTTTATCAAACATAAATATTGAATTTCCTTCAAATTCAATA
>JAIMJY010000009.1:0-15874 GCA_020692945.1 Caldisericum sp.
TCCTTAGATAAAAATACTCAAAAATGAAGAGTAAGTGATAAAGTCGGGATTCCCAAAAATGAACGGGGGAATGTAAATCTGCTGAGAAAAAGTGCAGATTTATTCTTCTGTAATCCATGATCCTTTTCAGTGGATTCCAAAGGATTAAAAAAGGCAAATTATTAACTCAAATCCGAGATGCAGTATTTTAGGAGGGTGATTTTTGCTCTCCTATTTTTTCATGATACGCTAATAGCTTTTTATCTTCTTTCCCTCCAATTACAAAAATGCTGTTTTTTCTTAAAACCCATGCAATTTTTTTGACACTTTGTGATAGCCGCTTTTTCAGTTAAAATACCTTAAGAGGTGCAAAATGAAAAAAATTGCAGTATTAATTGAAGACAATTTTAATGAATTTGAAGTCATTTACCCCTACTACAGACTAAAAGAAGCAGGCTTTGAATCAATTCTTGTCGGTCCAGAAAATAAAGTTTATCACTCAAAAGTTGGCCTTCAGATGAAGGCGGAGAAATCTGTTAATGAAATAAATTTCGATGAATTCGATGGAGTTGTAGTTCCCGGAGGTTATGCCCCAGACTTATTAAGAAGAAATGAGAAAATTCTTGCATTCGTAAGAAAAATGTTCGAAAGTAACAAACTTGTAGGAGCCATTTGCCATGCAGGATGGGTATTAATATCTGCAAAAGTTGTAAATGGTGTGAGGCTCACGGGTTTTTCTGCTGTGAAAGATGACCTCAAAAATGCTGGAGCAAAATATGTTGATGAAGAGGTCGTAGTGGATGGAAACCTTATCACTTCGAGAAGCCCAATTGACCTTCCAGCCTTTATGAGGGAAATTGTGAAGTTCTTAAGTAAGTAAAATGAGGGAAATACTCGAAAAAGAAGTTGGCAAAGTCGCTTTTAAAGTAATTGAAGGAGATATCACCGAGGAGGATGTTGATGCAGTTGTAAATGCGGCAAACGGCTATCTTGTCCATGGCGGAGGCGTTGCATTGGCAATCGGAAGAGCAGGTGGAAAAATAATTCAGGAGGAAAGTAATGCAATCGTAAGAAAAAGAGGCCTCTTAAAGACAGGAGAATCAGCCATAACAAGCGGTGGAAATCTTAAGGCAAAATATGTGATACATACCGTTGGGCCTCAGTGGGGGGAAGGGAATGAGGAAAAAAAACTAAAGCAAGCAATCGTTTCTCTTCTTGAAATAGCAAAAGACAAAGGTTTGAATTCTATTTCCATACCTGCAGTGAGCTGCGGTGTATTCGGTTTCCCTAAAGAGCTTGGCACGGAGATTATTGTAAAGACTGCAATTGAATTTGTAGAATCAAATGAAAGTAACCTGAGGGAATTACGGTTCGTTGGGTTGGGCGAGGAAATTCCAAACTTATTTAAAAAGGCGCTTCAGAATGCTTGAAATTTACACGGACGGTGCTTCCAGAGGAAACCCTGGAAAAAGTGCTCTTGCAGGAGTGATAGTCAAGGATAATCAAATCATAAAAGTTTATTCGGAATTCATAGGATTAACTACGAACAATGTCGCAGAGTACAAAGCTATTACAAAAGCACTCGAAGAAGCTAAACAGATGAAAGAAAAATCAGTAAAAATCTTTTCTGACTCACTTCTTGCGATTTCACAAATTAATGGCGTTTACAAAGTAAAGTCACCACATCTTACAGAATTACTAAAAGAAATCAAAGAAAAGAAAGAGGACTTTTCGAACATAAATTTTTCGCATGTTGCGCGAGAAAATAAATTTACGAAGATAGCTGATGCATTGTGCTCGTACATTCTTGGACCAAAGTGAGATGTCTGGAAGATGCTCTTTGCTCCAAGATCAACCGATAGACTCTGATAAAGATAGTCAGGATAGCCATAATGTAAGTAATAACAACACTTAAAACCGTTTCAAAAAGAAATTTATAAACTAATTTACTGTGAAACTTTATTAAAAGAGTCAAAAAATATTTTCTTCACGCCCTCAAGGAATTGGACTTCGCAGTCAATAAAAAGAACGCCTTTACCGCCCCAGGCACGCCCTGAAGTCAAGTTCAAAATAGAGGATTTGAGTGCTTCTGAATCGGCTTTAGTATTTGTACCAAAAGATAGAACCGCAAATAGATTCTCTCCGCGCGTAAAAACCATTGAAGCAAAGCTCTCATTGCTCGAGAGAAATTTCCCAAGGAAAGTAAGGTCTTCTCGAGATAGGTCAGGTATTTCTTTCAATGCAATTTTCATTGAAGCAACAGATTCAGAGGTATTAAAAATATCGTTTGCTGTTTTTTTAAGAAGCTCTTCTCGGAGTTTCCTGTTCTCTCTTAAGAGGTCTCCAATCTGCTTATCAAGAAGATTAATCTTATTAACAAGTTCATCTTCGCCTGTCGTAAGAAATTCAGATATACCGTTAATAATTTCTGTTTTTTTCTGATAATCTAAGAGGGCTCTTGTTCCCGCCACAAAATAAAGCCTTGATAAGGTTTTCTTAAATTTTTCCTGCTTGATTATTTTAATGATACCAACTTGTCCCGTAAAATCAACGTGCATTCCTCCACACATCGAGATGTCAAATCCTTCAACCTCAACAATTCTTATAGGACCTTCGATATCGATTTTTTTACGCAATTTAAGTCGCTCGAGGTCGCTTTCGTTAACGAAGTATTTCTTAACGAGCCTATTCTCGAGGACAATACTATTTGCAAGCACCTCAGCATCCCTAATCATTTTAGCGCCTATGTCAGTTGAATCGACATCAATTGTTGTAATATTCTCCCCCATGTGGAAGCTTAATGTTTGAATGCCATACATACGTTCTAATGCCTGTGAAACAATATGCTGAGCTGTGTGTTGAACAGACAAATCCTGTCTTCTAACAGGGTCAATTGAACATTTAACTACTTTATCAGAAGGCAAAGAATCTACATAATGGTAAATCCTTCCGTTATCTTCGGTTACTTGAGTGATGTTTGCGTTACCGACTGTCCCACGATCACCAAGTGAGCCACCTTTGCCCTCAGGATAAAAAAACGTACTATTTAGAATTACAAAAATACCTTTTTCATTAGTTCCCGTTTCTACAATCGTTGCTTCAAATTCCATATTATCCATTTCAAAACCTCTTTCTTTCGTTGAAAAACCTTTATTTCTTTTTAACCCTTGATATGTTTTAAAAGCATTAATTTCTTAATCGTTAATTACAACTTTGCCTTCGAATACAAATTTAGCTGGGCCAGTGAGAAAAGCCTTATCCCCTTTGAAATCGACAGAAAGCGTTCCACCTTTCATTATAACTGAAACAGTATCGTTGAATCCAAATATTCTCCTCGCAAGAAAACTCGAGGCAACTGCTCCAGTACCGCAGGCAAGCGTTTCTCCCCATATCCCACGTTCAAATGCTCTTACTTTTATGAAAGATTCACCTAACTCAACAAAATCAACATTTATGCCTTTAGGAAAGTTGTTAAAGTCTTGTGCAACTTTAAGAGCTTCATTGATATTGATTATTTCGACGTCATTGACAAATGTTACTGCATGAGGCTCTCCCGGAGATGCAATAAAAAACTTTCCCAATGGATAAACTCGTTCTTCAATAATCTCTTTTGAAACAGGGGAAATAAAGCCGCCTATGACTTGCATTTTGTCCATATTAACGGTAAAAGCGCTTCCATTTTTGGAAACTCTCTTGATTCCCCCAAGCGTCTCGATTGTAACTTCAGTTTCATTTAAATACGATGCAATGCACCTAATGCCGTTGCCACACATGCTTGACTCGCTTCCGTCAGGTTCACAAATACGCATCTTTACGTCAGCAATATCGCTCTTTTCCAGGTATAGCAAGTCGTCTGCGCCAATTGAGAAATGCCTGTCGCACACAGCCTTTGATACCACAAGAGGATCATCTAAACGACTTTCTCTGCCGTCAATTATTATAAAGTCGTTGCCTGTGCCCTCGTATTTAAAGAATTTAACTAACTTTTCTCTCAATGATTCCTCCGACGCTCTGAATTTTTTGAACGATATTCTCGTATCCCCGATCTATATGGAAAGGCTCGAAAATTTTACTTTTTCCATTTGCAGAGAGGGCTGCAAGCATAAGGGCTGCACCACCTCGAAGATCTGGAGCTACAACCTCTGCTGATTTTAGAGATTTTACTCCAGTTACTATTGCCGTGTTGCCTTCAATCTTAATGTTAGCACCCATTTTCATTAGCTCTTCTGCTGCTCTGAATCTATTTTCGAAAATTGTCTCAGTGATGATGCCAGTCCCGTGAGATAAAGAGAGTAAACTCATAATTTGAGGCTGCGCATCAGTAGGGAAGCCAGGGAACGGAAGCGTTTTTACATTAACGCTTCTAAGTGTTATAGATGGTTTAATCTCAACACTATCCACTTGGTCTTCAATGTTTGCACCCATTTCTTTCAACTTCATTATGACAGGTTCAAAATCGTGAGTATTAACTCCCGTTAACTTAATGTTACCATTGGTAATTGCTCCAAGTATTAAATGAGTAGCAGCCTCAATTCTATCAGGCATTATTGCGTAGTCGACAGGATGAAGCTCTTCAGTTCCATGTATTTTAATTATGCCTGAGCCATTCATTTCAATACGGGCTCCAGCTTTGTTTAAAAACTTAATTAGGTCTTTAATCTCTGGCTCTTTTGCACCATTTTCAATAATAGTATCGCCTTTGGCTGTGACTGATGCAATGATAAGGTTCTCTGTTGCACCTACGCTAGGAAAATCCAAATATACCGAGCTACCTACAAGCTTGTTTGGGATTTTAGCGTTGAGGTATCCTTTATCCCATTCGAAATCAACCCCAAAAGAGCTCATCCCTTTCAAGTGAAGATCAATGGGGCGGGAACCAATATTACATCCGCCGAGAGATGGAAGAACTGCTCTCCTATTCCGCCCAATAAGAGCTCCCAGTAATGTCTGAGTACCTCTTAGGCTCTGTTTTTCGCTGAATGGGACAACAGAAGATATATCTCCACTGAAATCTACCATTAAACCATTACTATCACTTACAATTTTCGCCCCAAGTTGCTTTAAGATGTCAATAAAATCTACAACGTCGAGTATTTCGGGTATATTTTTGAAATACATTTTTCCTTTTATTAGCAATGCAGCTGAAAGTATCGGAAAAACAGCATTTTTAGCTCCAGACACCTTAATAATTCCTTTAAGAGGGTGACCTCCCTCTATTTCAAGATATTCCATTATTTGCCTCCGTCAAACAAATAATTCCAAATTATTTTTGCAATTTTTTCACCAGCAGTACCATCGCCAAATGGATTATTTACTGAAACCATTTTCTCATATTCTTCCTTGTTGCTTATCAATAGTTCTACGTTCTTGACTATCTTCTCCGTATCTGTGCCAACAACCTTTACTGCTCCGCTTTCGACTGCCTCTGGTCGTTCTGTTACTTCTCTTAGCAAAAGAACTGGTTTTTTAAGCGACGGTGCCTCTTCCTGTATCCCGCCAGAATCAGTCAAGATCAATAAGCTTTTAGAAAGCAGATATACAAAATCAAGGTAATCCATTGGCTCTATCAGTTTAACATTTCTGTTACCTTTGAGAATTCTATTCACTGTTTCACTTACAACGGGGTTCTTATGGACAGAGAAGATGAATTTAATTCTACCATCATATTTATTACTTAGATAGTTTATTGCTTGGCATATTCTTTCCATAGGTTTGCCCCAGTTTTCTCTTCTGTGTGCTGTGACAATGATAAACTTGTCACCTTCTTCGACTGGTAGCCTAACATCAGTTTTTCTTTTTAATATTTCAAAAAGGGCATCAACTACTGTATTCCCAGTGACAAAAATGTTATTTTCTGAGATTCCTTCGGCAAGCAATGTTTTTCTTGCACGACTTGTCGGAGCAAAATATAAATCTGACAAAGCGTCTGTAAGCTTCCTGTTCATCTCTTCGGGATAAGGCGAAAATTTATCATAAGTTCTGAGTCCTGCCTCTACGTGGCTTACTGGAATCTTCTCATAAAAAGAAGCGAGAGCAGAAGCAAAAGTTGTAGTTGTGTCGCCATGTACGACGACAATATCGGGTCTATCTGTAGCAAAAATATCTTTCAACCCCTCGAGAACTTTAACAGTAATCCTAGAAATAGTCTGTCTATCCTCCATCACATTGAGATTGTAATGCACTGGCATCTCAAAGAGATCAATAACCTGCATAAGCATCTCCTGATGTTGGCTTGTGATGATTATCTTTGTCTCTATGTCAGCCATTTTGCTAAGAGCCTTATAAACCGGATACATTTTTATTGCTTCTGGGCGTGTGCCAAAAATCAAAAAGACTTTCTTCATTTGGCACCAAAAGCAATAAACAGCCCTAAAAACGAAAGGCAGAATGTAGCTACATAGTAAAAAATTGAAATTTTCCTTTGAGACCAGCCATTTCTTAAAAGAATGTAGTGAAAATGTTGCGTATCATACCTGAAAGGCGAGCTCTTATTTATCAATCTTCTTATAATTGAAGAGAACACTTCGATTATTGGAATGGCGAGAGTAAAAAGAGGAACAGCGACTGAAATGAGAGTGGCTGTTTTATAGGCTCCAACGACTGAAATTACTGCGAGCAAAAAACCGATAAGCTCTGCACCAGAGTCTCCAAGAAAGATTCGAGCAGGGTGAAAGTTGTAAATCAAGAAAGCAACAAGTGCTCCGCTTATACCAATAAGCATTAGAGCAAGAGACAGGTGCCCTTTGTACATTGCAACGATTGAAAGAAAAATAAGCGAGATCGTAGAAACTCCAGATGCTAAGCCGTCAAGACCATCGATAATATTTATAGCATTTGTAATACCTACTATCCAGATGACCGTAAGAATAAAACCTAACCAACCAAACGATATTAATTTCCCATTAAATGGGTTTGTGATAGACACGAACTTTACATTAGTAAAAGCTACAACGACAAAAGCAGCAATAAATTGTAAAATAAACTTCATTCGAACACTTAAGTTTTTTTTATCATCTATAAGCATGCCTAAGAAAATAATTGTGGAACCTACAATAATTCCAATAAACTGTAAACTAAAATTGTGAGTAATTAAAAAGATAATCAAAAGTGAACAGTAGATAGCTAAGCCGCCTGTCCTCGGTGTAGAATTTTCATGAACTTTACTCCTTTTACCATCCTTGTCTGGTTTGTCAATAATACCAAATTTATTGCCAATAAATATCGCTAAAGGTGTAAAAAATGAAGACAAAAAGAAACCCGTAAGAAAGAAGAGCCCTATCGGAATGCTATGCTTCAGAATAAACTCGTAAATCTCTTTCATTTAGTGCCGAACAACCTGTCTCCAGCGTCACCAAGCCCTGGTACAATATAACCATGTGAATTCAACTCTGGGTCAACCGCGAGGGTGTATATGTTCACGTCAGGATGGTGAGCTGCAATTTTTTCAATACCAGGAGGAGCAGAAATGAGACACACAAATTCAATACTCTTCGGATGAGCTTCTTTTACGAGGTCTATCGCCTTAACTGCAGAGCCACCAGTAGCAAGCATGGGATCAACAATGAATACATCTGCATCTTCAATATTGGAGGGCAATTTGCAATAATACTCAACAGGTTGAAGAGATACAGGGTCTCGGTAAATTCCAATATGCCCAACTCTTGCTGTAGGAATCATTTGTAGAATTCCCTCACCCATCACGATACCTGCCCTCAGGATAGGAATAACAGCTATGTCTCCATCAATGACCTTTCCAACAGCAGGGCCAATTGGAGTTTCAATAGGAACAGTTTTGATTTTAATGTTCCTAAAAATTTCGTAGACCATAATCCCTGATAGCTCCTTAACCAGCTCTCTGAACTCCTTCGAATCAGTGTCACGCATTCTTAAATGCGTAAGTTTATGTTGAACGAGGGGATGTTCAATTAATGTAACATTCTTATTCATTTAGCCTCCTTTACTCCTCTGTAATTGCCGTCCTCGCAATTATTTTATGTAAGAAAGTCCTTCGTAGAGAGGAAACTTTTCTGTCAATTTCTTAACTTCCTCTCTCACTTCGTTTAATTTGTCTTCATTGTTGTTGTTAGTGATAGCCTTATCTATAAGCTCTGCAACGATTTCCATGTCGGATTCGCCCATCCCACGTGTTGTTAGAGCAGGAGTGCCAAGTCTTAAACCGCTTGTTTGAGTAGGTGGAAGTAGGTCAAATGGAATAGCCTCTTTGTTAGTAGTAATGCCTACGGTATCAAGAAGAACCTCAGCTTCTTTACCCGTAATGTTTTTACTGCGCAGGTCAACAGAAATAAGGTGGTTGTCAGTGCCTCCCGTAACGAGTCTGTATCCTTCCTTAATGAAAGCATTAGCTAGCGACTTTGCATTCGAAAGAATCTTTTTTTGATATTCAATGAATTCACTAGTTGAAGCAAGTTTTAACGCTATCGCCTTGGCAGCAATTACATGCTCAAGAGGGCCACCCTGAGTCCCAGGAAAGACTGACTTGTTGAGTATTTTCTCATAATCTTTTTTGAACAGCACCATCCCTCCTCGAGGGCCCCTAAGAGTTTTATGAGTAGTAGTGGTAACGAAATCGGCGTAAGGAACAGGCGTTGGATGGACTTTAGCAGCAATCAGTCCTGCAATATGCGCTATATCTACCATAAGAATAGCGCCAACAGATTTGGCTATAGCCTCAAATTTCTCGAAATCAATAAACCTTGGATAGCAACTTGCACCTGCAACAATCACTTTGGGTCTGTATGTGTTTGCCATATCTTCCACTTGATTAAAGTCAATAAGCTCCGTTTCTTTATCCACTCCATAATGAACAGCATTGAAATACTTGCCCGTAACGCTTACGGGGCTTCCGTGGCTCAAATGACCACCAGCATTAAGGTCCATTCCAAGAAGAGTGTCCCCAGGACTCATTGTGGCAAAATAGACCGCGAAGTTAGCTTGGGTACCAGAGTGCGGCTGAACATTAGCTCCTTCAGCTCCAAAGAGTTCCTTTGCACGTTGTATAGCTAACGACTCAACTACATCGATATACTCGCACCCACCATAGTAACGCCTGTTTGGATAACCTTCAGCGTACTTATTCGTAAGCACGGATCCTTGTGCTTCTAAAATAGGATCTTTCACGAAGTTTTCTGAGGCAATAAGCTCCAGACGATTCCGCTGCCTCTCAAGCTCATTTTCCATCGCTTGAGCAACTTCACTGTCAATTTCATATATTCTCATCAAAACCTCCCCAATAAGTTTAATACAGTTTAAATAAAAATCAACGTATTTACAAATTGCTATTTTTTCCCTAAGTTATTCTCCTTGAAAGGGCAACGAAAAAAATTTTTCCGTCTATTTTTCTATTGAGGGACTTAACTATTTCTCTCGCAGTACTTCCCGTCGTAAAAACATCGTCTATAACAAGCACGTCACCCTTTATTGACTCTTTTACTAAAAAAGCCTCCTTTAGGTTAACAACTCTTTCACCCTTTGAAAGCCCGATTTGCCTCATTGTGTCTTTCACTTTATATATTTTATCGAATAGCTCAGCTTCAGTTAGCCTTTTAATATCTTTTGCGAGCAGAAAGGTTTGATTAAAACCTCGTTTTAGAAGTTCTTTTCTAGTCATAGGCACGAAACTCACGTAATCAAAATGAATCTCATTCTTTTTAAGAAACTCGACAATAATAAGTGCAAGTTCTTTTGAAAGCATTTTACAGCTCTTGAACTTGAGATTAAGGACTGCGTCCTTTATTATTCCTGAATACTCAGTTATTGCATAAAAATACGTATTGCGTTCATGGTCTATAAGGGGGTAGTCAAGGAATCTAATTTGCCTTTTGCAATCTTCGCAAAGATAAGTTTTCTCTGTCTTTTTTCCACACACAAGGCAAAAGCGAGGGAAAAGCGTCTCTTGTAAAAAATCACTAACTGAAGAGAAAATCGAAGAGTAGCCTAAAGTTATCTTTTGCACGAGAAATTAGATATTCGCTCCTTTCTCTTAATTTTTCTGTGAACTGAAAACCATTTTCAAATTCGGATTTAAGCAATTTTTCAAATTCGTCTATAGACAAATTTCCATAATCAAGGTTACGAGCACCAAATTCTTCTGAAAGGTTAATTACTTTTGGATCATAAGAGAGTGAAATAAAAGGAACTCCTTTCAAACCAGCAAAAAGAATTGAGTGGTATCTTGAACCAACAAGGAAAGATGAATGTTTAATGAGGTATGTTCTCTCAGCAAGCACATCAGGATTAATAATCGGGAAATTAGTTTCATCAGAAATGGCCTTTACAACATCCAAATCAAAAGAAGGGAACAGTGGAAAAAGGACTACAGGAATGGAACATTCTTTCTCTATAATGTGAGCTATTTTAACGAGCATATTTGTCTGAGGCATATTTTTGCTCTTGGATGGAGCAAAAATGACATACTTTTTGTAAGGCAAATCTATCTCTTTTTCCTCGTCAAAAAGAAAAGCAAGATCAGCGGTAATATGAACATTGTTTAGATGAGAGTTATTTGCAATTAAGTCAAATGAGTACTTATCCCTAACGGTTATTAAATCAACATTTTTCAAAATTCTTTTAATTGCAAAGAGGTTCTCGCGTTTTTTTACTGGTCCTATCCCCTGCGCAAAAACTGCGGTTTTCTTATGCAATTTTTTTGCATACCAGAGAATAGAAAGGTAATAGTAAAGGCTTCTTGAGCTTGTTACGTCCTGGATAAGACCACCACCTCCGCTTATTACAATGTCTGCGAGCTTAATCGCTTTTGCAACTTCTGAGAAGTTGTACCTTGCAAACTCGTTTGGATTTTTTGGCTCTTTTACAAGAGACATAACATCAATACCCTTTTGTTCGATTTGAGTCCTTAGAACCAAGTGGATAGCCTCATCTCCAGTATTACCAAAACCAAAGAAACCAGAAAGAAGTACTTTCATTGAAAGTCTCTCTTGAAAATGATTTTTAATGCGAACGAAACAAGATTGCCTGCCCTTAACAATCGTGATGGTTGTGTGACTGTCCTGTACAGCCACTCAAGGCCAGTTCTCCGTATAAAATAGGGTGCCCTTTTTATCCTTCCTGCCCATACATCAAAAGAACCACCTATACCAACGTTAACTGGCACTCCAAGATCTTTATTCTTAACTATCCATTTTTCCTGCTTAATTCCACCCATTCCAATAAATAATATAACTGGGTGCTTATCTTTTATATCAGAAATAACTTCGTTTTCACAGTTTTCTAAGTAGCCATGGTGCATTCCTGCAATCTTCAAATTAGGAAAAGCATTTTTTATTTTCTCAACCGCTTCTTTAAGAACTTCTTCTTGAGCACCAAGAAAATAAATGGAATATGAGCTCTTTTCGGCAAAGCGCATAAGTTCCCATGCAAATTCGATGCCAGGAATCCTGTGGGTTATTTTTTCCCCAAAGCGCTTCGCCCCCCAAACAACACCAACTCCGTCGGGTAGTACAAGGTCACTTTCCTTTAGAATATCTAAAAAACCTTTATCATTTATTGCCCTTGAAGCCATCTCTCCGTTTAAAGTTACTACGAGATGAAAACCACCTTCTCTTATAAAATCTTCTGCAACCTTGATGTTAGATTCCATATCTCTGTTGGATATCTTTATCCCAAGGAAAAAAACATCACTTTTATTGTTTTTAGGGTGGTGAGCAACAAGCATGAGAAATTTTGGGAGCTTCATGATTCTTGGTAGTCTCTTAGGGTCAAGAATGAATCTGTAAAACCATTCCAGTCCAAGCCTCTGAATTAACTGTGGAGCTCTTTTGAATTTACCAGCATATACATTAAAACTTCCTCCAACACCCATAGCAAAATTTACATTTAGTTTTTTTAAATTCCTTGCAATAAATTTTTCCTGCTTAGGTGAGCCCATTCCAATAAAGATGATATTGGATAAACTTTTCCCAATTTCATTTACTATATCTTCCTCGCTTGAAAAATAACCATTGTGGAAACCAGCGATATTTAAGTTTTTATACTGTTCTTTGATTTTAGCAACTGCTTTTTGAATCGAATTTTCTTCAGTACCGAGCAAATATACCCTCAAATGCATGTTTTCAGCAAGTTTTAGTACATCTCCCATAAGATCAACCCCGGTTATTCGTCCTCTTATCTTCTTGTGGTAGAATATCCTCGAGGCCCATGCAACGCCTATTCCATCAACAAAATTCAGGTCACTTTCTTGAATTATTTCGGAAAGTTCTTGGTCAACAACGGCTTTCATCAATTTCTCGGGGTTAATAGCAACAGAGAAATGAGGATTACCATCATTGAGAAATGACACAATTTTAGATATAACCTCTTCCTTTGTAAGGCTATCAATGGGATAACCAAGTATGTCAATTCTCATATCGTAAGGTAGATAAAACCACAATCAACAGCTGATTTTCTATCAATAATACCTTTAGCGTCAAACAACAGCGGAGAATTTTTCATTAGTTTCTGCATCTGTTTAATGTTAACTGGAACATTACCCTGGAATATAGGAACAATTGCAACATCAGCTCCTGCTAAAGCTTCTTCGAGAGAAAAAACCCTGCTTGGAAGATTCAAGTTAACGTTTGGATCAAACCATTTAACTTTGCCTCCATTTTTTTCGATGATTTCTGTGAGTTTTAGAGAAGGAGATTCTGAAGCATCCGAAGAATTGTCTTTCATAGCAATTCCGAGCAGAGCAGTTGTAACATCTTTTATTGATTTACCAATATGAGCGAGGTTTGACTCTATAAGATGAAAGATCACCTCAGGTCTTGAATCATTTACTTCTCGCGCTGAGTGCAACAAAGGCATTGAAACACCTATCCTGTCCGATTTGTAAAAAAGGTACTTTGATGAGTATGGAATGCAGTGGCCTCCTACTCCTATGCCGGGGTTAAGTAATTTTACTCTTTTATGCGTATTTGCTATCATTATTACTTCCAGCGTATCAACGCCCAAAGATTCTGTAAATGTAGCCAGCTCATTTGCAAGCCCAATATTGACATCTCTCGAACTATTTTCTATGAGTTTTGAAATCTCTACCACCTCAGGCGAGGAAGCTTCAATGACTTCTTTATTGATAATTTTCAATAGTTCCTTTGCTTTTTTTGTGCTTGCTTCATCAACCCCTGCAACAGCAATAGGCATTGTCTGGAACTCATCAAAAGCATTACCCTCTGCAATCCTCTCAGAGGAATACGCAAGGTAAAAATCCCTTGAACACTTAAAGCCACTCGCGCTTTCAAGAATGGGAAGCGCAACTTCACGCGTTGTGCCAGGTGGAACAGTTGATCTTATGAGTACAATATCGCCCTTTTTCAAGCTGCGACCTATTGTTTTCATAGCATCTTCAAAAACCTCTGTATGTACAGTATTGCCAACAATTGGTATTCCAACAGTAACTACAACCTCATTAACATTTGCCATTGCCTCCTCGTGAGAAGCAGTCGGAATAAATAGATCTTTCTCAATGCTTTCCCGCAAGATTTCCTGAATCGTTTTTCCTTTGTAATTCTCGAGGATATGCGTTTCGAAGTGCTTGAGTCTATTCACATACTCTTCGTTAATGTCGACTCCATAAACCTTAACTCCATAAAGCGTATAGGTTAAAGAAAGGGGTAATCCAACAAAGCCTAATCCAAATACAGCAATGTTTCTCAATTAATGCCTCCTAACTAATTTTATAGATATTCTACTTAAAATAGAAATTTAATCAACGCAAAAACTTTTTATACGATTCCAAAAAAATAGTGGTTTAAAACTTGTTAATACTTACTTTTCTCATGCTCTTTGACTTTTTTCAATAAGCATTTAAAATATATACTTGTATGTATAGGTTCTTAGATACCGGTAAAAATAACGGAGCCATGAATATGGCAATTGATGAAGCGCTTCTAATAGAGCAGGCAGAGCTAAAAACTCCTCCTGTGATAAGAGTATATCAATTTGACCCACCTACACTCTCGATCGGGTATTTTCAGAATATAAAGCGAGAGGTTAATATTGATTACTGCAAAAAGAGGGGTTTTGATATAGTAAGGCGTCCTACGGGGGGAAGAGCTGTTTTACACGACAAAGAACTAACGTACAGTATAACGATTGCTCATCCTCACAAGATTCTTGATATGAATCTTCTTGATTCGTTTCGCTTTTTGTCAGGTGGAATCATCGAAGGAATCAAATTGATTGGCTGTAATGCATATTTTTCGAGAGTGGAAGACAAAGAAATAAACTCATCTTCGTGCTTTGCTGCACCAACACTTTCTGATATACTTATCAATGGGAAGAAGGTTGTTGGATCTGCGCAGATGCGTAACAGCCTCGGCCTCTTACAGCATGGTTCAATATTATATAGTGTAAGCATTGGAGACATTTTTAACGCACTCAAAATAGAGGAAAATAAACGAAAAGAGATTATTGAAGAAGCAGCGCAAAAGATAACTTCACTTTCAGATGAAAGTGGAAGGAAGATCTCGTTCTTGGAAGTATGCGAATCCTTTAAAAATGGCATGAAGAAAGTGCTTCAGGATGAGATTTTAGAAGATTCGCTTACCGAAAAAGAAATAAAAAAATCAAAAGAGTTATACGAGGTGAAATACAATACTTACGAGTGGAATTTTAAAAGATAGCTTGTTTTTGCTAAAATATACGAAAGAGGTGCATAAATGGGAAGAGAAAGTAAAATTAAAGAATTGAGACGAAAAGGAGTACTTGCTCCAATAAAGAAAAAGCCAAGGAATCTAAAATGGTTGAAGATTCTCGTTTTAGTTGTTCTTGTTTTGGCTATCACCTTCTCAGGACTTAGAATTTGGGGCTATGTTGAAAGAGATGTTGCCGCAAAAATAGGTAAAGAGACCGTTAAGATCAGCGATGTAAATAACGAGTTAAGTTACTACTCTCAAATGTACTCTCAATATGGGATGAATCTTGACGATCCGCGGTACGCATCAATGAAAGAGAATTTGAGGCAGAGCATTTTAAATAACCTCATTGAAGAATCGGTTCTCGTACAATATGCGAAGGAAAAAGGCATAAAGGCCGATCAAACACAGTTCGATAAGAATATGCAGGACCAGATTGACCAGATCATTCAGAAGGGAGAAACCGACAACGGAAAGGATAATTTTCTAAGTCTCGTCGAGGCAAAATACGGAACGATGGATGCATATAAAACATATTTGAAAACTCAGCTCACTTCATATGTTGAGCGTCCACTCTTAAAGGATGCCGTCCTCAACGAACAGTACAAGAGTATTAATATTACCGACAGCGATGTGAAAAATTACTTTGCTGCAATTGGTCAGGTTGATGCTGAGCACTTCCTCGTCGAAACCGACTCAAAAACTGCTTCAAAGACAGACATTACGAATGCAAAAAAGATTGCAGACGACTTTTACCAATCCATCCTCGACGAACAGAAAAAACTTGGCGACAAGTTTAATTTTGCAGACTTTACAAAGAAGAAAGCCGATGAGTTGAATAAAGACAAAGCAACAACGGGAAAGGAAGTTGCAAGATACGAGTCTCTTGGATATTTCAAAAAGGGAGCGATGGTACAACCCTTTGAAGATGTATGCTTTGACCCGAACAACAAGGTGGGGGCAATCGTAGGACCCATTAAGACAGATTTTGGTTTTCATATAATCCATATTCTCGGTAAACAAACCAATAGTACAACTTATGACCAGCCAGCCCAATCAAACGTTAGACTTGTACTGTTTAAATTTACTGCAGGCGATGCAACGTCAGAAGCAAATGCAAAGATGAGTGCAAACAGCATTGCAATCCAAACAAAGAAAAATTTGAGCTTCTTAGACGCCGTATCACGATTTTCTCAGGATGATACAACAAAGGCAAAGAAGGGCGAGACAGGACTGTTTTCGAG